>NZ_JBNNWE010000017.1:0-77290 GCF_050280905.1 Pseudomonas sp. NPDC086278 | reverse complement strand
CTGGTCTTCAGCCACCGTGGTTAACACCAGACTGTCCATATAGCCGTCGGCTTTGACTTTCTGCGCCTGGGCGCTGGCGGCAACATCGAGGTTCATGCCGGCAGCGACGGCTTTCAGGCCTTCGTTGACGATCGACTGAGCCAGAACGGTAGCGGTGGTGGTGCCGTCGCCTGCGTCATCGTTGGCACGGGAGGCAACGTCTTTGACCAGCTGCGCGCCCATGTTTTCGAAGCGATCTTTCAGCTCGATTTCTTTGGCAACGGACACGCCGTCCTTGGTGATGGTCGGAGCGCCGAAGCTCTTCTCGATGATCACGTTACGGCCTTTAGGGCCCAGGGTCGCTTTTACTGCGTCAGCCAGGACGTTGACACCGGCGAGCATTTTCTTGCGGGCGGAATCGCCGAATTTAACTTCTTTAGCAGCCATGATCGATATTCCTTAAATACTTTGTAGTAGCGGGAAAATGAGCGGGAAATCAGCCTTCGATAACAGCGAGAATCTCGTTCTCAGCCATTACCAGCAGGTCTTCGCCGTCAACTTTCACGGTGTTGCTGCCGGAGTACGGACCGAACACAACCTTGTCACCCACTTTGACGGCCAGTGCACGCACTTCACCGTTTTCCAGCACGCGGCCGGTGCCGACAGCGAGGATTTCGCCGCTGTTGGCTTTTTCAGCAGCAGAACCTGGCAGGACGATACCGCCAGCGGTTTTCTTTTCTTCTTCGCTGCGACGGATGACGACGCGGTCATGCAGAGGACGAAGCTTCATTGTCGATCTCTCCTAATTGTGGTTTTCATCGGCCGGTGTAGTCCCGGCGGGTTAACAAATCCGGCGGTGCCGGGTGCGTCTCGACGAGCAAGACGCGGAAGTCTGTCTGGCGTGATTGCCAGAAACCTTGCGGTGACCGTTACATAAGGGCGCGTAAGCTTATTACAAGGGCAGCGAACGAAATTTTTTCTCGTTGTCACCCTGAAATGAAGCACGGCACCCGAAGGTGCCGTGTCAGTGAAAGGTGTTACTTGGAGTCGTGGTGTTTGAACTCGCCTTCGATCACGTTGGGCTCGCGGCCCAGCGGTTCGCGCGGCGCAGGACCGCCCCGAGGCTGAAGGTCGTCGGCGAACGCACGCTGACGGATCGCCGCCTCTTCGGCGCGCTGGCGCATTTTATTGGCCAACAGTCGACGGGAGATCGGCAGCAACATGATCAGGCCCAGCACGTCAGTGACGAAACCCGGCAGGATCAGCAAACCGCCGGCCAGGGCCAGCATCAAGCCTTCCAGCATGGTCTGGGCCGGCAGCTCGCCACGGTTCAGGCTTTCACGGGCACGCAACGCCGTGGCCAGCCCGGCGATACGCAGCACGAACACGCCGAGCATCGAGCCGAGAATGATCAGCAGCAACGCCGGAAAAAACCCGATCGCACCGCTGACTTTGACGAAGACGAACAGCTCCAACACCGGAAACAGTACAAAGAGCAATAAAAAAGGGCGCATCAAATGGTTCCTCAACGCAAGAATGCCTTGCCAGTGTTCCCTAGATGACGTCGCCGTTTCGTGAATTCAAGCGTCGGCCACTTCATTTTTCGGCCAATGCTCGGCGTGAGCCAGAAAAACCAAGGCTTCGCGCACTTGTGTCGGCGTATTACAAGGCGCTTGAAACGGCAGCCAGTACAGAACCTGGCCGATGCGCAGGTGCATGCCTTCGGTGTCGATACCCGCCAGTTGCGCCGGCTCGGTCTTCGGCAAACCCGCCAGTTCCACGTAGTGGGCGATGGCTTTGGCGTGATCGGCATTCATATGCTCGACCATGCTCACCTCGGCTTTGCCGGCGAACGGATTGGCCAGCGTCAATTGATCAACCCAGTGAATCGCACCGAAACCGCCGATATAGCGATGACGCACCGGGTTGAGCACCCAGAAATCAAAATCGTGGGCTTTGTGGTAGCTCTGCGAATCAGGGAAATAGCGGTAATACCGTTCAGCCGCCGCTTCGATGGCCGCTTCGTCCTCGAGTTTTTCTGCTTGCGCGAGATACGTCAGGCGCCCCACGGCCTGCACGTCATCGGCTTCACGCTCGCCCACGAACAGTGAGCATTTCGGGTCTTTTTGCAGATTATGCGTGTGCTGGGCTATGCGGCTGATCAGGATCAGCGGCCGGCCCTGCTCGTCGAGGCAGTACGGAACCACGGAGCCAAACGGGTAACCCGGCATCGACTTGGAGTGCGTCGACAGCACTCCACGGTATTCCTTGAGAAGCAATTCTCGGGCATTCTTGGCCGCTTCAACGCTCAATTTATGACTCCTTATATAGAATCCGTCGAAAAAACGGACAGGCGCCTGGGGGAAAGTTCCAGTACGCCATCGGGGCAGTTCTCATGTGCAACCCGGCGACACCCGGTGCAGATCGAGAGGCTCTCTAGAAGGAAGACCACTCCAACCTGCTACCGGGGCATGCGAATGCAACTCACTGACAAAGTAATCATTATCACTGGCGGTTGCCAGGGTTTAGGCCGTTCGATGGCCGAGTATTTCGCCGGCAAAGGCGCGAAACTCGCGCTGGTGGACCTGAACCAGGAAAAACTCGACGCCGCCGTCGCCGGCTGCCAGGCCAAGGGCGTCGAGGCCCGCGCCTATCTGTGCAACGTTGCCAATGAAGAGCAAGTGACGCACATGGTCGCTCAGGTGGCCGAAGATTTTGGGGCGATTCACGGCTTGATCAACAACGCCGGGATCCTGCGTGACGGCCTGCTGCTGAAGGTGAAGGATGGCGAGATGACCAAGATGAGCCTGGCCCAGTGGCAGGCGGTAATCGACGTCAACCTGACCGGCGTGTTCCTGTGCACCCGTGAAGTCGCGGCAAAAATGGTCGAGCTGAACAACAGCGGCGCGATCATCAATATCTCCTCGATCTCGCGCGCCGGCAACGTCGGCCAGACCAACTACTCCGCCGCCAAGGCCGGTGTCGCTGCGGCGACCGTGACCTGGGCCAAGGAACTGGCGCGCTACGGCATTCGTGTGGCGGGCATTGCGCCGGGCTTTATCGAAACCGAGATGACGCTGGGCATGAAACCCGAGGCGCTGGAGAAGATGACAGCGGGAATCCCGCTCAAACGCATGGGCAAACCGGAAGAGATCGCCCATTCGGCGGCATACATTTTCGAGAACGACTATTACACCGGTCGGATTCTGGAAATGGATGGCGGCTTGCGGATCTAACGCACACCCAAAACAACTGTGGGAGCGAGCTTGCTCGCGATGGGGCCATAACATTCACCATTGAGGGTGACTGTTACACCGCTATCGCGGGCAAGCTCGCTCCCACAGGGGATCGCATTTATTCAGCGAATCAATCGTCGCTGATGGTGATGTTCGGCATCGCCGGTGTCACCGCTTCCTGCAACACGATCCGCGCGCCGACGTGGCGGGCCAGCTCCTGGTAGACCATCGCAATCGGGCTGTCCGGCTCGGCGATTACCGTCGGTTTGCCGCTGTCGGCCTGCTCGCGGATTTCCATCGCCAGCGGCAACGACGCCAGCACTTCAACGCCGTACTGGTTGGCCAGTTTTACCCCGCCGCCCTCACCGAACAGATGTTCGGCATGCCCGCAGTTCGAGCAGATGTGCACGGCCATGTTTTCCACCACGCCCAGCACCGGGATGTTGACCTTGCGGAACATCTCCACGCCTTTGCGCGCGTCCAGTAATGCCAGATCCTGCGGGGTGGTGACGATGACCGCGCCGGCCACCGGGACTTTCTGCGCCAGCGTCAGCTGAATGTCACCGGTGCCTGGCGGCATGTCGATGACCAGGTAATCTAGATCGCCCCAAGCGGTTTGGGTCACCAGTTGCAACAGCGCGCCGGACACCATCGGCCCGCGCCAGACCATCGGCGTGTTGTCGTCCGTCAGAAACGCCATGGACATCACTTCGACGCCGTGGGACTCGATCGGAATGAACCACTTCTGATCCTTGACCTTTGGACGGGTGCCCTCAGGGATGCCAAACATGATGCCTTGGCTCGGACCGTAGATGTCCGCGTCGAGGATCCCGACCTTCGCGCCCTCGCGCGCCAGCGCCAGCGCCAGGTTGGCGGCGGTGGTGGATTTGCCCACGCCGCCCTTGCCGGAGGCCACCGCTACCACGTTTTTCACGTTGGCCAGCCCCGGGACTTGCGCCTGCGCCTTGTGCGGCGCAATCACGCTGGTGATGTCGACCTGAGCGCTCGTCACGCCGTCCAGCCCCTCGATAGCCATTTGCAGCATTTGCGACCAGCCACTTTTGAACAGGCCGGCGGCGTAGCCCAACTCCAGCTGGACGCTGACGCGATCGCCCTGGATATCAATGTTGCGCACGCACCCGGCGCTGACCGGGTCCTGGTTCAGGTAAGGGTCGGTGTATTGGCGAAGGACGGCTTCCACCGCTGCGCGATTGACGGCGCTCATGGGCAACTCCGATAGCAAGACTGGAAAATCAGGCGGGTATCCTAACCGTTCTGGTCCGCTGTCGGCATGTATGAAGGGCAATTGTTGCGAACTGATTCCTGTGGCTGTGGTGAGAAAGCTTGCCTGTGGTGAGCGGCTTGCCTGTGGCGAGGGGCTAGCCCCCTCACCACAGAGAAACCCCTTGCCACAAAAAGCACCCTCGCTGGCAAGCCATGTCGCCACAAGGTGAAAAATATGCGCCAGCGCTTTATAGTGGCCGACCTTCGTTTCATCAAATAGCCGAGCCCCATGTCCGAGCCACGCAAGATCCTCGTCACCAGCGCCCTGCCCTATGCCAATGGTTCGATCCACCTTGGCCACATGCTGGAATACATCCAGACCGACATGTGGGTGCGCTTCCAGAAGCACCGCGGCAATCAATGCATTTATGTCTGCGCCGACGACGCCCACGGCTCGGCCATCATGTTGCGCGCGGAAAAGGAAGGCATCACCCCGGAACAACTGATCGCCAACGTCCAGGCTGAACACAGCGCCGACTTTGCCGAGTTCCTGGTCGACTTCGACAATTTCCACTCCACTCACGCCGAAGAAAACCGTGAGCTGTCGAGCCAGATCTACCTCAAGCTGCGCGACGCCGGGCACATTGCCCAGCGCTCGATCACGCAGTACTTCGACCCGGAAAAGAAAATGTTCCTGGCCGACCGCTTCATCAAGGGCACCTGCCCGAAATGCGGCACCGAAGACCAGTACGGCGACAACTGCGAAAAATGCGGTGCGACCTACGCGCCGACCGACCTGAAGGATCCGAAGTCGGCGATCTCTGGCGCCACCCCGGTGCTCAAGGATTCCCAGCACTTCTTCTTCAAACTGCCGGACTTCCAGGAAATGCTGCAAGCCTGGACCCGCAGCGGCACCCTGCAAGAGGCCGTGGCGAACAAGATCGCCGAGTGGCTGGACGCCGGCCTGCAACAGTGGGACATCTCCCGCGATGCGCCGTACTTCGGCTTCGAGATTCCGGGCGAGCCTGGAAAGTACTTCTACGTCTGGCTGGACGCGCCGATCGGCTACATGGCCAGCTTCAAGAACCTGTGCGCCCGTCGTCCGGAACTGGACTTCGACGCGTTCTGGGCCAAGGACTCCACTGCCGAGCTGTACCACTTCATCGGCAAGGACATCGTTAACTTCCACGCCCTGTTCTGGCCAGCAATGCTCGAAGGCGCCGGTTTCCGTAAACCGACCGGGATCAACGTGCACGGCTACCTGACCGTCAATGGTCAGAAAATGTCCAAGTCCCGTGGCACCTTCATCAAGGCCCGGACGTATCTGGATCACCTGTCGCCGGAATACCTGCGTTACTACTACGCGGCCAAACTGAGCCGTGGCGTCGACGACCTCGACCTGAACCTCGAAGACTTCGTGCAGAAGGTCAACTCCGACCTGGTCGGCAAAGTGGTCAATATTGCCAGCCGTTGCGCCGGCTTCATCCACAAAGGCAACGCCGGTGTGCTGGTGGCGGGCAATGCCGCGCCGGAACTGACCGACGCGTTCCTCGCCGCAGCGCCGAGCATCTGCGACGCCTACGAGGCTCGCGACTTTGCCCGTGCCATGCGCGAGATCATGGGCCTGGCCGACCGCGCCAACGCCTGGATCGCCGACAAAGCGCCGTGGTCGCTGAACAAACAGGAAGGCAAGCAGGATGAAGTCCAGGCCATCTGCGCCTTGGGCGTCAACCTGTTCCGCCAACTGGTGATCTTCCTCAAACCGGTGCTGCCACTGCTGGCCGCCGACGCCGAGGCGTTCCTGAACGTCGCACCGCTGACCTGGAACGACCACGCCACGTTGCTGAGCAATCATCAGTTGAACGAGTTCAAACCGCTGATGACCCGTATCGACCCGGTGAAAGTGCAAGCCATGAGCGATGCGTCGAAAGAAGACCTGACCGCCAGCACTACCGACACCGGCGACGCAGCCCCTGCCGGCAACGGCGAATTGGCCAAGGACCCGTTGTCGCCAGAGATCGAGTTCGACGCTTTTGCTGCTGTCGACTTGCGGGTCGCGCTGATCGTCAAAGCCGAACACGTGGAAGGCGCCGACAAGTTGCTGCGCCTGACCCTGGACATCGGTGACGAGCAACGCAACGTGTTCTCCGGGATCAAGAGCGCTTATCCGGACCCGTCCAAGCTCAATGGTCGGCTGACCATGATGATCGCCAACCTCAAGCCACGGAAAATGAAGTTCGGCATCTCCGAAGGCATGGTGATGGCGGCCGGCCCAGGCGGTGAAGAAATCTACCTGCTGAGCCCCGACAGCGGCGCCAAGCCGGGTCAGCGCATCAAGTAAGGTCGTGCGGTAATTGATCCCACAGTCGTGCCAGGCGCGACTGTGGGATTTTCATGTGTGGCCCACCCTCCATCCTTGCCGGATAATGCCTAAGCTTTTTAGATGGCCCTGTTTAAGAGCCCTGTGCTTGATAGCCCCGTTCTTGCCGGCACGATCATGACCCAATTGCTTCTCACACTTATCAGCGCTGCCCTGATCAACAACCTCGTGTTGCACTGGCCGCTGGGCGTCGATCCGCTGCTGGGTAGCGAGCGGCGCCAGGTTCATGCGCTCGGGATTGCGACGACGTGCCTGATGCTGATCGTCGGCGTGCTCGGCTATGCGCTTTACCGCTGGCTGCTGGTGCCACTGGAACTGACGTCGCTACGACTGTTCGTGTTCCTGCCGCTGAGTGTTCTGCTGATTGGGCCGTTGCTGAAAGGCCTGTCGCAGGTGTTCTCGACGCTGTCGTTCGAAGGCCTGTGGCCGCTGTTGCTGGGCAACGCCGGCGTGCTCGGGCTGACGCTGATCAACGCGCAGGACGACCAAGGATTGTTTCACGCCACAGCCCTGAGTCTCGGCGCGGGGCTGGGGTTCTGGCTGGTGCTGAGTCTGTTCAGCGACTTGCGCCAACGCACACTCGACAACGATATTCCCCTGCCCTTTCGTGGCCTGCCGATCGACTTGATTGGCGCCGGACTGATCGCATTGGTTTTTCTCGGATTCAGCGGACTGATCAAAACATGAGTCTGATTCAACGCATCGACGCGCTCTTGCCGCAGACCCAATGCGGCAAGTGCGGCCATCCCGGATGCAAGCCATACGCTGAAGGCATTGCCGACGGCGAGCCGATCAACAAGTGCCCACCCGGCGGCAGCGAAACCATTGCGGCGCTGGCCGATTTGCTGCAAGTGCCAGTGCTCGAGCTGGACGTCAGCCGTGGCTCGGCGCCGGCGCAAATCGCCTACATCCGCGAAGCCGAATGCATTGGCTGCACCAAGTGCATTCAGGCCTGCCCGGTCGATGCCATCGTCGGCGCGGCCAAGTTGATGCACACGGTGATCATCGACGAATGCACCGGTTGCGACCTCTGCGTCGCGCCGTGCCCGGTGGACTGCATCGAGATGCGCCCATTGCCGCTGGCTACGGTGTTGCCGATTGTCGGCGGTTTGGCGTTCAGCCTCGATGAGCAGCGCGCGCGCGCGGCCAAGCGCAACCACGCCCGGCGGCGCTTCGAGCAACGCAATGCGCGTCTGCAGCGCGAGGAACAGCAGAAACTGGCGGAGCGTCAGGCCCGCGCGCAGAAAGCCACGCAACCCACGGCGGTATCACTTGATCCGGTCCAGGCCGCGCTGGAGCGGATCCGCGCGCAGAAAGCGGCGAACGCGGACGCGGCGTTAAAAAAAGCCAAGGTCGAGCTGGCGATGAGCCGGGCGCAGTTGAACAAATCGCTCAAGGCATTTGGGCATCCGCCAACGTTTGAGCAACAGTCGCAGTTGATCGTTCTGCAACAGCAATTCGAGGCCGCCGAGCAGGTCTTGGCGCAACTCGACAGCAGCGCACCGCCGACGTTAACGCCGGCGCCCGCCGCCCCGGTGAAAAATGCCGAACTGAACCGGGCAAAAATTCAATTGGCCATGCGTCGTGCCGAGCTAAAGAAAGCGCAAACCAACGAGGCACCGGCAGAGCAGATCGAAGCACTGCAACGGGCGGTGAATGAAGCCGAGCGCCAGGTGGATGCCCATGTCAGCCCTTGAGTCGGTCGACGAACGCCTTCAGCAAGTCATGAAGCTGGTATTGCTGGCGCTCGTGCCGGGGCTGTTGGCGATGTTCTGGCTGTACGGCTGGGGCGTGTTGATCAACCTGATCCTGGCGAGTGTGACCGCACTGGCGGTAGAAGCGGTGGTGTTACGCCTGCGCCAGCGCGAATGCGTGCCGACGTTGAGCGACGCCAGCGCGTTGGTCAGTGCAACCCTGCTGGCATTGGCGTTGCCGCCTTACTGCCCGTGGTGGCTGACGGTGTGCGCCGCCGCACTGGCAATCTGCGGTAAACAGCTTTACGGCGGCGTTGGCAAGAATCCATTCAACCCGGCGATGCTGGGGTTGGCGTTGGTGCTGGTGGCCTTTCCACAACAAATGACTCACTGGCCTGCATTGCATGGCATGGACCTGCTCGGTGGTTTGCAACAGGTGTTCGGCTTCGGTCAGATTGCCGATGGCTGGGTTCAGGCCACGGCGCTGGACAGTCTGCGGGTCAACAAGAGCCTGACCATGGACGAACTTTTCGCCACGCCCGCCTTCGGCCATGTCGGCGGTCGCGGCGTGGAATGGGTCAACCTCGCGTTTTTGGCCGGTGGCGCATTTTTGCTGCAACGGCGAGTGTTCAGTTGGCATGCGCCGGTCGGCATGCTCGCCAGCCTGTTCGTCATCAGCTTGCTGTGCTGGAACGGCTCGGGCTCCGACTCCCATGGCTCGCCGCTGTTTCATTTGCTGAGCGGCGCAACCATGCTGGGCGCGTTCTTTATTGTCACCGAGCCGGTGTCTGGCGCTAAAAGTGCTTTTGCCCGATTGCTGTTCGGCGCAGGCGTCGGCTTGCTGACTTATTTGATTCGCACCTGGGGCGGTTATCCGGATGGCGTGGCCTTCGCGGTGTTGTTGATGAACCTGTGTGTGCCGGCGCTGGAACGATTTGCTGAGTCCAGGCAGGAGGCCGTTGCGCAATGAACCGGGCAACGAGCGTTGTGACTGTAGTGGTGTTGGCCGCGCTGGGCCTTGGCGCGACGTACCTTGCGCAACAGGCCAGCACAACGCGAATTGCCACTGAGCAACGCCTTATCGACAGTCGCAACCTCCTGGACCTGCTGCCGCCGGGCAGCTACGACAACCAACCACTGGATCAGCCGCTGCCGCTCGAAAACATCCCGTTGGCCAACAGCACTTTGCTGGGCGGATATCTGGTGAGCAAGACCGGCCAGACGAGCGCGGTGTTGCTGCGCAGTCAGACCCTGGGTTACGAGGGCGCCATCGAATTGCTGATCGCCATCGACGTCCACGGCAAATTGCTCGGTGTCAAAACCCTCAAGCAAAGGGAAACCCCAGGGCTGGGTGGCAAGATCGCGGACTGGCCCAATGCCTGGCTGCATGGATTTACCGGCAAGTCCCGATCCGAATCTGCTGATACTGGCTGGGCATTGAAAAAGGACAGTGGGCAATTCGATCAGATCGCTGGCGCCACCGTCACATCAAGGGCGGTGATCAACGCGGTGCATGACGCGCTGCGCTACTTCGATGAACACCAGCAATCACTGATCGGGAGCAGCGCCCATGAATAAGCCCGCAACGCTGCAGAACTCGCTGATGCTGGCACCGCTGATTGGCGCCACGGACTTGTTCATCACGGCCGCTGGCCTGTGCCTGATGTTCATCACCGTGATCGGCACTTATGGTCTGCTCATGAGCGTGCTGCGCTCGCGTCTGATGCCTTGCACCCGCTTGTTGGCGGGCGCGCTACTGGCGACCGCGCTGACCAGTTGCGCAGAGATCGTCGCGCGGGCCTGGTCGCTTGAATGGCACCAGCATGCGGGAATCTATGCGGGGCTGATCGCCCTGCAATGTGTCGTGCTGGAGCACAACGGTTTCTTCCAGCGCCCGCGCCTTGATCGCCTGCGCCTATGCTGTGTGTTCGTTGCGTTGATGCTGGGCCTTGGCCTGCTGCGCGAAACCCTCGGCAACGGCGGTCTGCACCTGGCCACGCTGGCCCCTGGCGGATTCATTTTGCTGGGTTTGCTGATAGCCGCACGTCAAGCGTGGACCCGCTCGACGCCCTCACCATGACTGCCTTCGAGGACACGCTTCGCCCATGAATGCTGCAAAACGTCTGGAAATTTTCCGCCGGTTTCACGAAGACAATCCGGAGCCGAAGACCGAACTGGCTTACTCCTCGCCGTTCGAACTGCTGATCTCGGTGATTCTCTCGGCACAGTCGACCGATGTCGGGGTCAACAAGGCCACCGCCAGGCTCTACCCGGTGGCCAATACCCCGGCGGCCATTTACGCGCTGGGGATCGAAGGCTTGTCGGACTACATCAAGACCATCGGCCTGTTCAACAGCAAAGCGAAAAACGTGATCGAGACCTGTCGCCTGCTGATCGAGCGCCACGGTGGTGAAGTACCGCAGACTCGAGAAGAACTGGAAGCGCTGCCCGGCGTTGGCCGCAAGACGGCCAACGTGGTGCTCAATACCGCGTTCCGGCAACTGACCATGGCCGTGGACACGCACATCTTCCGCGTCAGTAACCGCACCGGCATTGCGCCAGGCAAAAATGTGGTCGAGGTTGAGCACAAGCTGATGAAGTTTGTGCCCAAGGAATATTTGCTGGACGCCCATCACTGGTTGATCCTGCATGGACGCTACGTTTGCCTGGCCCGCAAGCCCCGCTGCGGCAGTTGCCGGATCGAGGATTTGTGCGAATTCAAGCAAAAGACCTCGGACGATTGAGGCGCTATTAAGGATATTGACGTATCGATTGAAAAAATCTTTTTTACCCACCGGTAAATTGTCGCTATAAGGAGCCCCAAAGGCACTCTTAGCCTGGAGTTAACTTATGAGCAACGGCAAAGAGCAACTGGACGCAGAAGATGACTTCACCCCCGTTGAAGTCGATGACGCTGAGCCGGTGGTAGAGGTGGCAAAGACCAATCTGAGCAAGCGCCGCACCATCGACAACCTGCTGGAGGAGCGCCGACTGCAAAAGCAATTGGCCGATTACGATTTTGACTTATGACACTTAAAAGCCTCCCGAACGGAGGCTTTTTACTAAGTGCCGAGTTCGGATTTTCGCCCCCCTCATCGCACCTCGTTGCACAGGGACCTGCTCATACCAGGCCATTGCGCTGAGCGAGCTCGATCAGATCGACCAAGGAACGAGCGTTGAGCTTCAACAACAGACGAGTCTTGTAGGTGCTGACGGTCTTATTGCTAAGAAACATCCCGTCGGCAATCTCCTTGTTGGTTTTTCCACGGGCCAATTGTTGCAGGACCATCATTTCCCGCCCCGAGAGGCGATCAACCATATCGGCTTCACTGGCATTGCCAAGACTTGAGCGCACGGTATGCAGCGCTTGATTTGGAAAGTAACTGTAACCAGACAACACCGCTTTTATCGCACTGAGCAACTCCGTGAGGTCCTGTTGTTTGCAAACATATCCCGCCGCCCCCGATTGCATACATCGCATGGAAAAATGCCCGGGCGCCTGAGAGGTCAATATCAGGACTTTCATTGGCATTGCCGTTGATGTCAGCCGTGCAATAACTTCCAGCCCATCCAGTTTGGGAATACCAATATCCAATATGACAATATCCGGCATATGTTCACGGGCAAGTTGTAATGCATCCACACCGTTATCGGTTTCGGCAATGACTTCGTAGCCATGACGTTCCATCAGCATACGCACCGCGAGACGAATGACAGGGTGATCATCCACGATCAGCACTTTATTCATGGGCAATTCCAATTTCGCTGTTCGAATTTTTAGAGCCCGCACAATAGCCTAGTCGTTTCGTCCATGGCATGCCGCCTCACTCGGCCACCCACAGCGAGAGACACGTCTTACAGAAATAAAAGATTCGTCCTACAAGAATTCCAAAACAAATTGCGCCATGCGCGCCATAAAACCATCTGCACCAAGCTCGCGGTAAATTATTTTGTGTCGACTTACAACCTGAATATAAATGATAGTTCTTGCCGCCAGGCACCGACAAATACTCACTATTTAGCTATGCTAAAAAACAACTTCAACATATCGACAACCGAGGCGCACCATGACTTGAACTAACAACCGCGATATTCACCCGCAACACCACACCTTTAACCCTATGAGCAAAGACAATATTCATGAGCAAACAATATGATAAGACTAAACCGAAAGATCACGAACCCGATGACGATCATTGCAATATTTGCCGTACTTTCCGAAGCCTCCGCAGCGGTCTCGCTTCCCTTTCTCGACAATGAAGAACGCGCCCTCTACATCTGGTTTCTGATCAGTTTCCCTTTCTATTTGCTGTTCCTGTTCTTTGCCACACTCAACTTCAACTATCGTTCGCTGTATGCGCCGTCTGATTTTGAAAAGAGTGAGCACTTCTTGAAAGTCATGGAAAGTACTGATCGAAAGAACAATCCATTGTCTACGCAAGACCTGCCGACGCAGCACTATGTGTGCTTGCCCGAGAGGCTGAAAGACTTGCACATCTTCGATGCGCGCCGAATAAAGCAGCACATTGAATTCAGCACATTGCTTGAAAGAATTCAGCCTCCCCAGAACAACCTGGCCCAAGTGATCGTGTTTCTCACCTGTGCGGAATCGGAGATCGGGCTGAAGGAAAGTGTCCTGAAGCATTCAAAACAAATAAAGAAACGCAGCGGAGCCATTTTCTGCGTTGCCTATAATTTGAACTCGCAAGCCCTGACGGTTATTGGACAAACGTCTTACCTGACGCGGACCGGCAGTTAGCCTTTGAAGAGCAAAAGGAGGGAAAAACAGGACAAAGCTGTCACGAAGAAGGAATCAGTTGAATAGTTGACGAATGCTCGCTTCAAACCCCTTTCGGACCTGTGGCCTTGTCATCGACAAGGCCACAGGTCCATTACCATCATTTCATTACGGCTTCAGAGGTCTCAGAACAGCTTGCGGCCTTTGTTCGCGGCAATGCGCATGCGCAAGGCGTTGAGCTTGATGAAGCCCGCCGCGTCGGCCTGGTTGTAGGCGCCGCCATCTTCTTCGAAGGTAGCAATGTTGGCGTCGAACAACGATTCATCGGACTTGCGACCGGTGACGATAACGTTGCCTTTGTACAGTTTCAGGCGCACAACGCCGTTCACGTGTGCCTGGGAAGCGTCGATCATCTGTTGCAGCATCAGACGCTCAGGGCTCCACCAGTAACCGGTGTAGATCAGGCTGGCGTATTTGGGCATCAACTCGTCTTTGAGGTGAGCCACTTCGCGGTCCAGGGTGATCGATTCGATCGCCCGGTGAGCGCGCAGCATGATGGTGCCGCCCGGCGTTTCGTAGCAGCCACGGGACTTCATGCCCACGTAACGGTTTTCGACGATGTCGAGACGGCCGATGCCGTGTTCGCCACCGATACGGTTCAGGGTCGCCAGCACGGTAGCCGGGGTCATTTCGACGCCGTCCAGGGCAACGATGTCGCCGTTGCGGTAGGTCAGTTCCAGATACTGCGCCTTGTCAGGAGCGTTCTCCGGGGAGACGGTCCACCGCCACATGTCTTCTTCGTGCTCGGTCCAGGTGTCTTCCAGCACGCCGCCTTCATAGGAGATGTGCAGCAGATTGGCATCCATCGAGTACGGGGATTTTTTCTTGCCGTGACGCTCGATCGGGATGTTGTGCTTTTCAGCGTAATCCATCAGCTTTTCACGGGAGAGCAGGTCCCATTCGCGCCAAGGAGCGATCACTTTCACGCCAGGTTTGAGCGCGTAGGCGCCGAGTTCGAAACGAACCTGGTCATTGCCCTTGCCGGTCGCGCCGTGGGAAATGGCGTCGGCGCCGGTTTCGTTGGCGATTTCGATCAGGCGCTTGGCGATCAACGGACGAGCGATGGAAGTACCCAGCAGGTACTCGCCTTCGTAAACGGTGTTGGCGCGGAACATCGGGAACACGAAATCGCGTACGAATTCTTCGCGCAAGTCGTCGATGTAGATTTCTTTTACGCCCATGGCCTGAGCCTTGGCACGGGCCGGCTCGACCTCTTCGCCCTGACCCAGGTCAGCGGTGAAGGTCACGACTTCACAGTTATAAGTATCCTGCAGCCACTTGAGGATCACCGAAGTGTCCAGGCCGCCGGAATACGCCAGAACGACCTTGTTTACGTCCGCCATGCCATCACTCCACGGGGTTCTACGGAAAGCCGGGAAGTCTAACGCTCAAACGCGAAAATTTACAGAGGCGCGACAGCTTATGACGACGAAGCGACAGATTCTGTCGAGAGCGCGACGATGACCAGCGAGTCAGGAAGTTGCCGAGGTGCTCCCCGCTGCCACCTGTGGCGCGACTTTTTCAGTCGGAGCCACTCTTTCCAGACGCACCGCCACCCGACGATTTTTCGCGCGGTTGGCAGCGTTGGTGTTCGGCGCAAGCGGATATTGCTCACCGTGGAAGCGCATGGTGATCTGCGATTCCTGAATACCGTTAGCCTTGAAATAGTCCATCACCGCCAATGCCCGGCGGCGTGACAACTCGCGGTTGGTCAGGCGATTGCCCGCGTTGTCGGAGTGCCCATCAAGTTCGATGTGATTGACCGTCGGGTCTGCCTTCATGAACTCCAGCATCACCTGCAATTGCGCCTTGGCCTGTGGGTCAAGGTCGAAGCCTTCGCCGGGGAAGCCGATTTGTGACTGTTTAACCTGCTCGAAATTCTTCGGCAGCAGTTTCGCCACGCAACTCTGGTAATCGTTGAATGCCTTGTTGAACTTGACCGGCAACAGACGCACTTCAGACACCCGTCCATCGCCGGAAGAGTGCCGAATGACCGGACTGCGGCCATCCATCAACCCGCTGATCAGCCGCCCGGCCTGAACCTGGGAGCTGTTGAACAGCACATTGCCGCTGCCGATTCTCACCGAACCGAGGTTGATGTCACCGCGCCCTGGCTGCCAGGGTGCAGCCGCCGCCAACAGGGTCGCGGAACCACCGCCGATCATCGCGTTATAGGCATTCAGACGAAACGTCGCCTGCTCGCCGGCACGGCGCACGAATTCACCCGACCCGAAATCGGTGATCGGCTGAGTCAGGCGGCATTCGAACTTGTCACCTTCGACCGTCCACTCGATGCTCTCCAGACGGGTCTGGAAAGTGAGCGCCATCGCGGGAAGGCTGGCAAACACACTGAGCAAGGCTAAATAACGCTGGCGCACGGGAGGCTCCACTGGCTTCTACAACAAAAAGACCGACACACGCATGTTTACGGCATACCTAGTTCATATCGGTAGGTTCCGGCAAAACTTGATAGCGAGTGCCTGGAAGAGTCTTTTCCGGTAGCATTCCCCTCAGTTTGACCCGCCTGGAATCCCCTCATGTCCGACCGCCTGACCCTGCTGCGTCCCGACGACTGGCACATTCATCTTCGCGATGGTGCCGTGTTGACCAATACCGTTGCGGATGTTGCGCGCACCTTTGGTCGCGCCATCATCATGCCCAACCTGGTACCGCCGGTGCGTAACGCCGCTGAAGCCGACGGCTATCGCCAGCGGATTCTCGCTGCTCGCCCGGCTGGCAGTCGCTTCGAACCGTTGATGGTGCTGTACCTGACCGACCGCACCCAACCCGAAGAAATTCGCGAGGCCAAGGCCAGCGGTTTCGTTCACGCCGCCAAGCTGTACCCGGCCGGCGCGACCACCAACTCGGATTCTGGCGTGACCAGCATCGACAAAATCTTCCCGGCGATCGAGGCCATGGCCGAAGTCGGGATGCCGTTGCTGATTCACGGTGAAGTCACCCGTGGCGATGTCGACGTGTTCGACCGCGAAAAAATCTTCATCGATGAGCACATGCGCCGTGTGGTTGAGCGCTTCCCGACGCTCAAGGTCGTGTTCGAACACATCACCACCGCCGACGCCGTGCAGTTCGTCAACGAGGCCCCGGCCAACGTTGGCGCGACCATCACCGCCCATCACTTGTTGTACAACCGCAACCACATGCTGGTCGGCGGGATTCGGCCGCACTTCTATTGCCTGCCGATCCTCAAGCGCAACACGCACCAGGAAGCCCTGCTCGACGCCGCCACCCGCGGCAGCGAAAAGTTCTTCCTCGGTACCGATTCCGCCCCCCACGCCCAGCACGCCAAAGAAGCCGCATGCGGCTGCGCCGGTTGCTACACCGCTTATGCGGCGATCGAGATGTACGCCGAAGCGTTCGAACAACGTAATGCACTGGACAAGCTTGAAGCCTTCGCCAGCCTCAACGGCCCACGTTTTTATGGTTTGCCGGTGAACACCGATCGCATCACCCTGGTCCGCGATGAGTGGACCGCCCCAACCAGCCTGCCATTTGGCGAGCTGACCGTTATCCCGCTGCGCGCCGGTGAAAAACTGCGCTGGCGCCTGCTGGAGGAACACGCGTGAGTGAAGACCATTTCGACGACGAACAGGACGGTCAAGGTGGCGGAGGTGGTTCGCGCCATCCGATGGCTGCTCGCTTTCGTGGATACCTGCCCGTTGTTGTCGACGTTGAAACCGGCGGTTTCAACTCTGCCACTGACGCCTTGCTGGAAATTGCCGCGACGACCATCGGCATGGACGAAAAAGGGTTTGTGTACCCCGATCACACCTACTTCTTCCGTGTAGAGCCATTTGAAGGCGCAAACATCGAAGCGGCTGCGCTGGAGTTCACCGGAATCAAACTCGATCACCCACTGCGCATGGCGGTGAGTGAAGAGGCGGCGCTGACCGATATCTTCCGCGGCATCCGCAAGGCGTTGAAAGCCAACGGCTGCAAACGGGCGATTCTGGTCGGCCATAACAGCAGCTTCGACCTGGGCTTCCTGAATGCTGCCGTCGCGCGTCTGGACATGAAACGCAACCCGTTTCACCCCTTCTCCAGCTTCGACACCGCGACACTCGCCGGCCTGGCGTACGGTCAAACCGTACTCGCCAAAGCTTGCCAGGCGGCGGATATCGACTTCGACGGTCGCGAGGCTCACTCGGCTCGCTACGACACCGAGAAGACGGCCGAGCTGTTCTGCGGCATCGTCAATCGCTGGAAACAAATGGGCGGCTGGGAAGACTTCAACGACTGATTGAAATGTCGGGCTCTTGCCGGGAGCGAGCTGGCTCGCGATGGGGTCGTCACCTTCAACATTGATGTTGACTGACAAGCCGCTATCGCGAGCAAGCTCGCTCCCACAGGTCTTGATTGCAGTTGCAGGTTTATCCCGCCCATAAAAAAACCGGCCTCGAAGGCCGGTTTTTTTATGCCTGACGCTTGGGCTTACAGCGCCGCAGCGTGCTCGGTCAGATAAGCCGCAACGCCTTCGGTAGAAGCGGTCATGCCTTTGTCGCCTTTTTTCCAGTTGGCAGGGCAGACTTCGCCGTGCTCTTCGTGGAATTGCAGTGCGTCGACCAGACGGATCAGCTCTTCCATGTTACGGCCCAGCGGCAGGTCGTTGATGATCTGCGAGCGGACAACGCCTTTGTCGTCGATCAGGAATGCGCCACGGAAAGCCACGCCGTCAGCGGACTGAACGTCGTAGGCCTTCATGACTTCCTGCTTGATGTCGGCAGCCATGGTGTAGCGAACCTGGCCGATACCGCCATTGTTCACCGGGGTGTTGCGCCATGCGTTGTGAGTGAAGTGCGAATCGATCGACACCGCGACCACTTCAACGTTACGCGCCGCGAAATCAGCCATGCGGTTGTCCAAAGCGATCAGCTCGGACGGGCAAACGAAGGTGAAGTCCAGTGGATAGAAGAACACCAGGCCATATTTGCCTTTGATGGCCGAGGACAGGGTGTAGCTGTCCACGATTTCGCCATTGCCGAGTACCGCTGGAACGGTGAAGTCCGGGGCTTGTTTGCCTACGAGTACGCTCATTGAATATCTCCTGGTCTATTAACGTGAAGAATTGGATTCGCATCAGCCTGCCACCCTCAGGCGACAGCCCTGTGACACGATCCCTTCGCAAGGACCGACCATCATACACGGCGTATTTGAGCTGTCCTTAACGGTTTTTTTAGACTGCGGTGAATTTGCCCTCGGCACGGATACTGGCGCAATGCCGGATCGAGACCGTTCGTCAGCGCCGCCGGCTTATAACGCAAAGCTTTCAGAAACCACTTTGACAATCATTCTCGTTAACATTAAGATCCATCGCAATTGAGTCACAACCAGCGACGGTTATCACTTATGTATGTTTGCCTCTGCACTGGCGTCACCGACGGACAAATCCGCGATGCAATCTATGAAGGTTGCTGCAGCTACAAGGAAGTCCGCCAGGCCACCGGCGTAGCCAGCCAATGCGGCAAATGTGCCTGCCTTGCCAAGGAAGTGGTCCGCGAAACCCTGACCAAACTGCAAACAGCCCAGGCTGCGATTCCTTTCCCGGTAGAATTTACTGCCGCGTAATTACCCTGTTTTAAACAACCGGACTTGATGTCCGGTTTTTTTATGTCTGAAAATCAATTGCTTACGCTTCAGACGCGGAACACAAACATTCTTATTCCGATTAATTTTCACTTAAGTTTCAATAACTTAGGTTTGACACTCGTAAATACGCAGCTCAAACTCTGCCGCATAGACAGCTACTTAGGGCAGGACCCCCATCATGAAAGGCGACATTACAGTCATCCAGCATCTCAACAAGATCCTTGCCAATGAGCTGGTCGCGATCAATCAATACTTTCTGCATGCGCGCATGTACGAAGATTGGGGCCTGAACAAGCTCGGCAAACACGAATACAAAGAATCCATCGATGAGATGAAGCACGCGGACAAGCTGATCAAGCGGATTCTGTTCCTTGAAGGCCTGCCGAACGTCCAGGACCTGGGCAAGCTGCACATTGGCGAACACACCAAAGAAATGCTTGAGTGCGACCTGCGTATCGAGCGCACCGGTCACGCGGATCTCAAGGTGGCCATCGCCCATTGCGAGACCGTAGGCGACTTCGGTAGCCGCGAACTGCTTGAAGACATTCTTGAATCCGAAGAAGAACACATCGATTGGCTGGAAACCCAATTGGGCCTGATCGACAAAGTCGGTCTTGAGAACTACCTGCAATCGCAGATGGGCGAAGAGTAAGTCAGCGCCCGCTGAACTCGAGACAATAAAAAGCCCCGCACTCTTCTAAAGAGGCGGGGCTTTTTTATTACCTGCAGAGATCGAATCAGGCTTCGGTCTTGTTGGCAGCAGCCGCTTCGACAGCGGCTTTGATCGTGGTCTGCAAAGAACCATCAGCCGACATTTCAGTCATGATGTCGCTACCGCCGACCAGCTCACCACCGACCCACAGTTGCGGGAAGGTTGGCCAGTTGGCGTACTTTGGCAGGTTGGCGCGGATTTCCGGGTTCTGCAGGATGTCCACGTACGCAAACTTTTCACCACATGCCATCACGGCCTGCGCGGCTTTCGCGGAGAAGCCACACTGCGGGGCATTCGGCGAACCTTTCATGTAAAGCAGAATGGTGTTGTTAGCAATCTGCTCTTTAATCGTTTCGATGATATCCATGGAGCACCTCGGCTGAACTTTCCGACTCATGGGTCGGCACGGTGGCGCATTGTAACGGAAACCCGAGCGCCATGCTCGGTCTCCCCGACAGACTCCCTCACGCCGCCGCTACAGTCACCGGCACGCCATTCAACGCCGCATTCCCTGACAACTCATCCAGCTGACATTCATCCGTGAGGTCATTGGCGCTGGAACCGGGCTGCCCGCTGGCAATCGTCATCTGCACGCCCGGCCGCGCATGGCCCCAGCCATGCGGCAGGCTGACCACGCCTTTCATCATGTCGAGGCTGGCGACCACTTCGACTTCGATCATGCCGACCCGCGAACTGACCCGCACGCGCTGCCCGTCGCTGAGCCCACGGCTGGCCAGATCGTCCGGGTGCATCAGCAATTGATGGCGCGGCTTGCCCTTCACCAGCCGGTGATAGTTGTGCATCCACGAATTGTTGCTGCGCACATGGCGGCGGCCAATCATCAACAACTCGTCAGCGGCAGGCGCTTGCAAGGCAGCGAAGCGCGCCAGGTCGGCAAGAATCACGGCAGGCGCAGCCTGGATCCGCTGACCCGGGGTTTTCAGACGTGGCGCGAGGTTGGATTTAAGGGCACCCAGGTCAACACCGTGGGGATGATCGAACAGCGTGGCGAGCGACAGCTTGTGCGGCGAAGCATCCCCATACAGTCCCATCCGAAGACCCCGATCAATCATCTGCGCCGGGGGCATGGTCGGTTTCAGCTCCTTGCCGGTCTTCGCGGCAAACGCCTTGGCCAGGCCGACAAAGATCTCCCAGTCATGCAACGCGCCTTCCGGCTTGGCCAGAATCGCCCGGTTGAAGCGGGTCACGTTGCGCACCGCGAACATGTTGAACGTGGTGTCGTAGTGATCGTTTTCCAACGCCGAGGTCGACGGCAGAATCAGGTCGGCGTATCGCGTGGTTTCGTTGATGTACAGGTCAATGCTGACCATGAACTCCAAGCCGTCCAGCGCCTGCTCCAGTTGCCGGCCATTGGGCGTGGACAACACCGGATTGCCGGCGACGGTGATCAGCGCGCGAACCTGTCCCTGCCCCTCGGTAAGCATTTCCTCGGCCAGTGCCGACACCGGCAACTCCCCGCCATATTCGGGACGCCCGGAGACGCGGCTCTGCCACAGATTGAAATGCCCGCCCGACGTCGAAGCCACCAGGTCCACCGCCGGCTCGGTGCACAGCGCGCCGCCGACCCGATCCAGGTTGCCGGTGACCAGATTGATCAACTGCACCAGCCAATGGCACAACGTGCCGAACGCCTGGGTCGAGACCCCCATGCGGCCGTAGCAGACGGCGGTCGGCGCCGCCGCGAAATCCCGCGCCAGTTGCCGAATCCGCTCGGCCGGCACCGCGCACAGCGGGCTCATGGCTTCGGCCGTAAAAGCGCCGACTGCCCGCCGAACCTCGTCGAGACCGTCCACCGGCAAATGGCTGTCGCGGGTCAGTTTTTCATCAAGCAAGGTGGTCAGCAGGCCGAACAACAACGCCGCATCGCCGCCCGGGCGCACGAACAGATGCTGATCGGCCATGGCCGCGGTTTCACTGCGGCGCGGGTCGACCACCACCACTTTGCCACCGCGTGACTGAATCGCCTTCAGGCGTTTCTCCACATCCGGCACGGTCATGATGCTGCCGTTGGACGCCAGCGGGTTGCCGCCGAGAATCAGCATGAAATCGGTGTGATCGATGTCCGGAATCGGCAATAACAGGCCGTGCCCGTACATCAAATGGCTGGTCAGGTGGTGAGGCAGTTGATCGACCGACGTCGCGGAGAACCGGTTGCGGGTTTTCAACAGGCCCAGGAAGTAGTTGCTGTGGGTCATCAAACCGTAGTTATGGACGCTGGGGTTACCCTGATAAACCGCCACCGAATCCTGGCCGTGCCGCTCCTGAATCGCCGCCAGGCGTTCGGCGACCAGGCTGAACGCCTCTTCCCACTCGATGGGCTGCCATTCGCTGCCCACTCGCAGCATCGGCTGACGCAGGCGATCCGGATCGTTCTGAATGTCCTGCAGGGCGACCGCTTTGGGGCAGATGTGCCCACGACTGAACGTGTCCAGCGGGTCGCCCTTGATCGAGGTGATCTGCACGCCGCTGGCGTCTACCTCGGTGGTTTCGATGGTCAGGCCGCAAATGGCTTCACACAGGTGGCAGGCACGGTGATGGAGAGTCTTGGTCATGGCCAGTCTCTGTTTTGTTCTGGGCGGGCAAAAACGGCCGCGGAAACAAAACTATGGCGCCTGACCCGCCGCTGCGCCAGCGACGTTCGTCTTGTGAATCGGCGGCCATCAGGCCAGCCGATGGCCGCGCGCGGTCAGTTGGGCGGCAGCCGGGGCGGCGTCTGCAACTGGATTTCCTGAACGGTTTCGATCTGCTCCTGGGGCACATGCACACCGGTCAGCTCACCGATCAGTCGCCAGTGCTCGTCGAGCCCGGTGCTGATGGTTGCCATGCGGTCGATCATCCGGCGCCCGGCGGCCTTGGTGACTTCGTCGTCGCTGCGCATCAACTCGAAAGACATCGAGGTCATCGAGGCAGTGAGGTGGGTCAGAGAGCGGGCCGTGAGGCCGAGTAAATCCATTAACAGCTGTTCTTTCGATTCCATTCCGAAGGCTTCCCGCGTCGCTCGTGAGGTAGTTATAACCCAGCACTTTGCATTAGCAAATGTTTCAGACCAGACATCTTGTCGGCCGGGCGCCAGAATGACAGGTCAGAAACCGACTGTCATTGCGCCATCCCCGCCCGGCTGATTGCAAAGCCCCGCAACCCCGGTGTACAAATGGCGGGCTGCGGCCAGTAAACAGGCTTCAAAAGCGCTACCGCGGTCACCCCGTAGCCCCTCTGAAATCCCCTAAGCACCGTAGCCTATTGGAAAAACGCGACATTTAATGTCAAGATCGCGCCTTCCCCTATTTCGTCGCCCCGTGCGGCTTACGCCGCAGGTCTCGCCCGTTGTTCCGTTAAACAAGGCTTTGAGCATCTGCGGTTTGTAGCAAAAGGTAGTCAATGATGAGCGCAAGGCACTTTCTCTCCCTGATGGATTGCACGCCCGAAGAGCTGGTCAGCGTGATCCGTCGAGGCGTTGAGCTCAAGGACCTGCGTAACCGCGGCGTACTGTTCGAGCCTCTGAAAAACCGCGTCCTGGGGATGATTTTCGAGAAGTCCTCTACTCGCACCCGGATCTCGTTCGAAGCCGGCATGATCCAGCTCGGCGGCCAGGCGATTTTCCTGTCCCCGCGCGACACCCAACTGGGGCGTGGCGAGCCGATCGGCGACTGCGCGATCGTCATGTCGAGCATGCTCGACGCAGTGATGATCCGTACCTTTGCCCACAGCACCCTGACCGAATTTGCCGCCAACTCCCGCGTGCCGGTGATCAACGGCCTGTCCGATGACCTGCACCCGTGCCAGTTGCTGGCCGACATGCAAACCTTCCTTGAGCATCGTGGTTCGATCCAGGGCAAGACCGTGGCGTGGATCGGCGACGGCAACAACATGTGCAACAGCTATATAGAAGCGGCGATCCAGTTCGACTTCCAGTTGCGCATCGCCTGCCCTGAAGGTTATGAACCCAGCCCTGAATACGTGGCGAAGGCCGGTGATCGCGTGACCATCGTCCGCGATCCGAAGGACGCCGTGCGCGGCGCGCACCTGGTGAGCACCGACGTCTGGACCTCCATGGGCCAGGAAGAAGAAACCGCCAAGCGCCTGAAGCTGTTCGCACCGTTCCAGGTCAACCGCGCCCTGTTGGACCTGGCCGCAGAAGATGTGCTGTTCATGCACTGCCTGCCGGCCCACCGTGGCGAAGAGATCAGCGTCGACCTGCTCGACGACACGCGCTCCGTCGCCTGGGATCAAGCCGAAAACCGTCTTCACGCACAAAAGGCCCTGCTCGAATTTCTCGTCGAGCCGGCGTATCACCACGCATGAGCCAGCCATTACTGCTTAACCTGCGCAACCTCGCCTGCGGCTATCAAGACCAGCGGGTCGTCCAGAACCTCAACCTGCATTTGAATGCCGGCGACATCGGTTGCCTGCTCGGCTCTTCGGGCTGCGGCAAGACCACCACGTTGCGAGCGATTGCCGGTTTCGAACCGGTGCATGAAGGTGAAATCCAGCTCGCGGGCGAGACCATCTCCAGCGCCGGATTCACCCTCGCTCCGGAGAAACGCCGGATCGGCATGGTGTTCCAGGACTACGCACTGTTCCCGCATTTGAGCGTGGCCGAGAACATCGCCTTCGGGATTCGCAAACATCCGCAAAAGGATCGTGTAACCGAAGAGCTGCTGGAACTGGTCAACCTCAAAGGACTCGGCAAGCGCTTCCCCCATGAGCTTTCCGGTGGACAGCAACAGCGTGTCGCACTGGCCCGCGCATTGGCGCCAGAACCGCAACTGCTCCTGCTCGACGAACCGTTCTCCAACCTCGATGGCGAACTGCGGCGCAAGCTCAGCCATGAAGTGCGCGACATTCTGAAAGCCCGTGGCACCAGCGCGATTCTGGTCACCCACGATCAGGAAGAAGCCTTCGCGGTCAGCGATCATGTCGGGGTGTTCAAGGAAGGTCGCCTGGAACAGTGGGACACGCCCTACAACCTTTATCACGAACCGCTGACCCCGTTTGTGGCGAGTTTCATCGGCCAGGGTTACTTCATTCGCGGCCAGTTGAGCAGCCCGGAATCGGTGCAGACCGAGTTGGGTGAACTGCGTGGCAATCGGGCCTACACGTTTGCGGTGGGCGGCGCAGTGGATGTCCTGTTGCGCCCCGACGATATCGTTTATGCGCCCGACAGTGCGCTGAAGGCTCGAATTGTCGGCAAATCGTTCCAGGGAGCGTCGACGCTGTATCGGTTGCAGATGCCGACCGGGGCGCAACTGGAGTCGATCTTTCCGAGCCATATCGATCAGCAGGTCGGTGCCAATGTGGGCATTCGTGTGGCAGCGGAGCATCTGGTGTTGTTCCAGGCGTCCGGCAGCACAGCGGCGCATATTCCAGCGGTTGAGTCCGGCGTTCGCCGCTACAGCACCGCTCACTGACACACCGAAAACATTGTGGGAGCGAGCTCGCTCCCACAATGCGTTTGGGGTCAACCGAGCATCAGCGTGCCGCTCGCCACCAGCGTCGCATTCCCACCAATCTTCACGCGATCGCCGTCCAGCCGGCAGAACAACTCCCCGCCGCGCTTCGAACATTGATAAGCCGTCAAACTCGACTTGCCCAACCGCTTCGACCAATACGGAATCAGGTTGCAGTGGGTCGAGCCGGTCACCGGGTCTTCGTTGATGCCAATCGCGGGCGCGAAGTAGCGCGAGACAAAATCATGCTTCACGCCTTTGGCCGTCACGATTGCACCCTGCCACGGCAACCTGGCCAACGCGAGCATGTCGGGCTGGCAATCGAGCACGGCTTGCTCGGAATCCAGCACCACCATCAACTTGTTTGAACCCAGCACGTCGACCGCTTGCACATTCAGCGCGCGCTCGACTTCCACTGTCACGCCCAACTCCGCCGGCTCAATGGCCGGGAAATCCAGCCACAGCCGACCACCCTCGCGACTCACGCTCAGTGGCCCGGACTTGCTGATGAATTCCAGGCGTTCCGCTGGCTCTTTATAGATGTCGAACAACACGTGGGCACTGGCCAGCGTGGCATGGCCGCACAACGGCACCTCCGCCGTCGGCGTGAACCAGCGAATGTGCCAGCCCTGCCCTTCGCGCACCACGAAAGCCGTTTCGGAAAGGTTGTGCTCGGCGGCGATTGTCTGCATCAAGTCATCGCCGAGCCAGGTGTCGAGCCGATAGACCATCGCCGGGTTGCCACTGAATGGCCGATCACTGAATGCGTCGACCTGATAAAACTCAAGCTGCATAACTGTCTCCCTCTGTCAGGTCAGCGAGCATGCAGCGCCCGGCACACCCGCGCCAGTGACAGAGCAGGCCGATTTCAACCATACAGAACCGCTCAGGGTCGGCCGATATCGGCGAACATGGCCTGGGTGTGTTCGGCCAGTACGGCAGGTGCCAATTCAACTTCAAGACCGCGCCGCCCTGCACTGACAAAAATGCTGGCGAACGATTGAGCCGACTGATCAATAAATGTGCGCAACCGCTTCTTCTGTCCCAACGGACTGATGCCGCCCAACAGATAACCAGTGGAACGCTGCGCAGCCGCCGGGTCGGCCATCTCGACTTTCTTCACACCCGCCGCATGCGCCAGCGCCTTCAAGTCCAGACTTCCGACGACCGGCACCACCGCCACCAGCAACTCGCCTTTCTCACTGGCCGCCAGCAGCGTCTTGAACACTTGTGCAGGCTCCAGCCCCAGTTTTTCCGCAGCCTCCAAACCATAGGACGCGGCCTTGGGGTCATGTTCATAACTGTGCACGCGATGTTCGGCTCGAACTTTTTTCAACAAATCCAATGCGGGGGTCATGACAGCTCCAGACTGGGCGACGTGGAAAAATCTTGCGCCCGATTCTAGGTGATTGAGCAGCAAAAGGCTCTATCGCGCCCCTGTTTCAAAGGGCGCGGCGCGTTTCTTTACCGTCCGTCCGTGAGCGAACCGCTGCGTGAACAATACGATCATTCACCTGACTAATAGTTGAATTGTGACCGACTGTTCACTTTCGACCTTTGACAGCAGTGTTTCTTGTCTATATTTTTTCGAATCTGAATGCCGCAGCAATCGCCTGTCCGCAACACCCAGCAGTAGGCCGAGCACAGGATGGGGATCCTGCCTCGGTGAAAATCGCGCTCTGACCATTAAGAACAAGCGCCAGACAACAACAAAAACCGAGGTTTTCAATGACAACTGCTTTACAACAACCGTCGCTCTCGAGCCAATGCATGGCCGAGTTTCTGGGCACTGCCCTGCTAATCTTTTTCGGCACCGGTTGTGTCGCTGCGCTCAAGGTCGCGGGTGCCAGCTTCGGCTTGTGGGAAATCAGCGTCATCTGGGGCGTTGGCGTCAGCATGGCGATCTACTTGACCGCCGGCGTTTCCGGCGCTCATCTCAATCCTGCGGTCAGCATTGCCCTGAGCATTTTTGCCGACTTCGAAAAGCGCAAACTGCCGTTCTATATCCTTGCGCAAATCGCCGGTGCGTTCTGCGGCGCGCTTGTGGTCTACACGCTGTACAGCAATCTATTCTTCGATTACGAACAAACTCACCATATGGTTCGCGGCACTCAGGCCAGCCTCGAATTGGCGTCGGTGTTCTCCACTTTCCCCAACCCTGCCCTGTCCACTGCCCAGGCGTTCCTGGTCGAAGTGATCATCACCGCCATCCTGATGGGCGTGATCATGTCCCTGACCGACGACAACAACGGCCTGCCCAAAGGGCCCTTGGCGCCGCTGCTGATCGGCCTGCTGATTGCGGTGATTGGTAGTTCGATGGGCCCGCTGACCGGGTTTGCGATGAACCCGGCGCGCGATTTCGGCCCCAAGCTGATGACTTTCTTCACCGGCTGGGGTGAAATTTCCTTCACTGGCGGCCGTGATATTCCGTATTTCCTGATTCCGATTTTTGCACCGATTGTCGGTGCCTGCCTCGGCGCTGCCGCGTATCGCGGGCTGATTGCCCGTCATTTGCCCAGCGCCATACCTGCTACAAAGGACGTATCACCGGCCATTGACGGCAAACCAAGAACTTCTTGATACCGTAGGCGCGTGGTCCTGCCCCTATGATCGCGCGCCTGACCTCACTCCCTTTTTTCGTCCAAGGCAATCGACATGACCGACTCTCAGAATAAGAACTACATCATTGCCCTCGATCAGGGTACGACCAGCTCCCGCGCGATCATTTTCGACCGCGACGCGAACGTGGTCTGCACCGCCCAGCGCGAATTCGCCCAGCATTACCCGCAAGCCGGTTGGGTAGAACATGACCCGATGGAAATCTTCGCCACCCAAAGCGCCGTGATGGTCGAGGCTCTGGCCCAGGCCGGGCTGCATCACGACCAGGTCGCGGCCATCGGCATCACCAACCAGCGCGAAACCACCGTGGTCTGGGACAAGACCACCGGCCGCCCGATCTACAACGCAATCGTCTGGCAGTGCCGCCGCAGCACCGAGATCTGCCAGCAGCTCAAACGCGATGGCCACGAGCAATACATCAGCGACACCACCGGCCTGGTCACCGACCCGTACTTCTCCGGCACCAAGCTCAAGTGGATCCTCGACAACGTCGAAGGCAGCCGCGAACGTGCGCGCAACGGCGAACTGCTGTTCGGCACCGTCGACAGCTGGCTGATCTGGAAATTTACCGGCGGCAAAGTGCACGTCACCGATTACACCAACGCCTCGCGCACCATGCTCTTCAATATCCACACCCTGGAGTGGGACGCGAAGATGCTGGAGGTGCTGGATATCCCGCGCGAAATGCTGCCGCAGGTTAAATCCTCGTCCGAAGTCTACGGCCACACCAAAAGCGGGATTGCCATCGGCGGCATCGCCGGCGACCAACAAGCGGCCCTGTTCGGCCAGATGTGCGTCGAGCCCGGCCAGGCGAAAAACACCTACGGCACCGGCTGCTTCCTGTTGATGAACACCGGCGACAAAGCCGTGAAGTCCAAGCACGGCATGCTGACCACCATCGCTTGCGGTCCTCGCGGCGAAGTGGCCTATGCACTGGAAGGCGCGGTGTTCAACGGCGGCTCCACGGTGCAGTGGCTGCGTGATGAACTGAAAATCATCAACGACGCCCACGACACCGAATATTTCGCCAACAAGGTCAAGGACAGCAACGGCGTGTACCTGGTGCCGGCGTTCACCGGCCTGGGCGCGCCCTACTGGGACCCGTATGCCCGTGGTGCGCTGTTCGGCCTGACCCGCGGCGTACGCGTGGACCACATCATTCGCGCCGCCCTGGAGTCGATTGCCTACCAGACCCGCGACGTGCTCGACGCCATGCAACAGGACTCCGGCGAACGCCTCAAAGCCCTGCGCGTGGATGGCGGCGCGGTGGCGAACAACTTCCTGATGCAATTCCAGGCCGACATCCTCGGCACTCAGGTCGAGCGTCCGCAAATGCGTGAAACCACCGCACTCGGCGCCGCCTACCTCGCCGGCCTGGCGTGTGGCTTCTGGGGCAGCCTGGACGAACTGCGTGGCAAAGCGGTGATCGAACGCGAATTCGCGCCGACCCTGGACGACGCCGCGAAGGAAAAACTCTACGCCGGCTGGAAAAAAGCCGTCAGCCGCACCCGCGACTGGGAACCGCACGAAGGCGCCGAATAAGCCAACGTACGTACTCGTATCAGTATGTAACTGGCAGGGAGCAGATTCCTGCGGCATCATGGGCAAATTTTGCACGGCAGCCCAAAGGAAGCCCCATGAATCTGCCTCCCCGTCAGCAGCAAATCCTCGAGCTGGTTCGCGAACGCGGCTACGTCAGCATCGAGGAAATGGCTACGCTGTTCGTCGTCACACCGCAGACCATCCGCCGCGACATCAATCAGCTCGCGGAAGCTAATTTGTTGCGGCGCTACCACGGTGGCGCCGCCTACGATTCCAGTGTCGAAAACACCGCCTACGCCATGCGCGCCGATCAGATGCGCGATGAAAAACAGCGTATCGGCGAAGCCATTGCGGCGCAGATTCCCGATCACGCCTCGCTGTTCATCAATATCGGCACCACCACCGAATCGATTGCCCGGGCGCTGCTCAATCACAATCACCTGAAAATCATCACCAACAACCTGCACGTGGCCTCGATGCTCAGCGCCAAGGACGATTTCGATGTCCTGCTGACCGGCGGCAATGTGCGGCGTGACGGCGGTGTGGTCGGTCAGGCCAGTGTCGATTTCATCAACCAGTTCAAGGTCGACTTTGCGCTGGTCGGCATCAGCGGCATCGATGAAGACGGCAGCCTGCTCGACTTCGATTACCAGGAAGTGCGAGTGTCGCAGGCGATCATCGCCAATGCGCGGCAGGTGATTCTGGCGGCGGACTCCAGCAAATTCGGGCGCAACGCCATGATTCGCCTGGGGCCGATCAGCCTGATCGATTGCTTGGTCACCGATCAGCAGCCGGTGCCGGCGCTGGCGCAATTGTTGAGTCAGCACAAGATTCGGCTCGAAGTCGTCTAACCCCATCGGTCTCCTGTGGCGAGGGGGCTATCCCCCGTTGGGCCGCGAAGCGGCCCTGAAACCTGCAAATACATGCCGTCTGACCCACCGCATTAGCCGGTTAACGACTGCTGCGCAGCCGAACGGGGCGGTGCGGCGTTCCGACAAGCCCCCCTCGCCACAAAAGCCCCCGCGCCCAGCGCAATGTTCGTAAATTTTCCTTTCTCGGCCCTTCGATCAGTTTTTTCAATCGAAGTTGACTGGCTGTGCGCGTCTTTATGGGCTACCATTTTCGCAAATGAACATTCATGTTCGAATTCCAATACAGAAATCAAAAAATCCCGAGGCCAGCCGATGCCCACTTCTACCTTGCCTACGCCCCCTCTCGCTGAGGTTTACGACATTGCCGTCATCGGTGGCGGGATCAATGGCGTAGGGATCGCGGCGGACGCCGCCGGCCGCGGTCTTTCGGTGTTCCTTTGCGAAAAGGACGATCTGGCCAGCCACACCTCGTCGGCCAGCAGCAAGCTGATCCACGGTGGCTTGCGCTACCTCGAACATTACGAATTCCGTCTGGTGCGCGAAGCCCTCGCCGAACGCGAAGTGCTGTTGGCCAAGGCGCCGCACATCGTCAAGCAAATGCGCTTTGTGCTGCCGCATCGCCCGCACCTGCGTCCGGCGTGGATGATCCGTGCCGGCCTGTTCCTGTATGACAACCTTGGCAAGCGGGAAAAACTGGAAGGCTCGAAAAGCCTGAAGTTCGGCCCGGACAGCCCGCTGAAAAGCGAAATCACCAAAGGCTTCGAATATTCCGATTGCTGGGTCGACGACGCGCGCCTGGTGGTGTTGAACGCCATGGCCGCCCGCGAAAACGGTGCTCACGTGCACACCCAGACCCGTTGCGTCAGCGCTCGCCGCACCAAAGGCTTGTGGCACCTGCACCTGGAACGCGCCGATGGCAGCCTGTTTTCGATTCGGGCCAAGGCGTTGGTGAATGCGGCCGGGCCGTGGGTGGCCAAGTTCATTCGTGATGACCTGAAAATGGAGTCGCCGTACGGCATCCGCCTGATTCAGGGCAGCCACCTGATCGTGCCGAAACTGTACGAAGGCGAGCACGCGCACATTCTGCAAAACGAAGATCAGCGCATCGTGTTCACTATTCCGTATCTGAACCACTTCACCCTGATCGGCACCACCGACCGCGAATACACCGGCGACCCGGCGAAAGTGGCGATTACCGAAGGCGAAACCGATTATCTGTTGAAAGTAGTCAACGCCCACTTCAAAAAGCAGATCAGTCGCGACGACATCCTGCACAGCTATTCCGGGGTTCGCCCGCTGTGCAACGACGAATCTGACAACCCGTCGGCCGTCACCCGCGATTACACCCTGGCGCTGTCGGGCACCGGCGAAGAGGCGCCGCTGCTGTCGGTGTTCGGCGGCAAACTGACTACCTACCGCAAATTGGCCGAGTCGGCGCTGGCGCACCTGGCCCCGTACTTCACGCACATCAAGCCAAGCTGGACCGCCACGGCGACGCTGCCGGGCGGCGAGCACATGACCACCCCGCAAGCCTTGAGCGCGCTGATTCGCGACAAGTACGACTGGGTGCCGAGCGAAATCGCCCGGCGCTGGGCCACTACTTATGGCAGCCGCACGTGGCGCATGCTTGAGGGCGTGCAGGGCCTGGGCGATATGGGCGAACACATCGGCGGCGGTCTCTACACGCGCGAAGTCGATTACCTGTGCAGCGATGAGTGGGCCACCACCGCGCACGACATCCTGTGGCGTCGCAGCAAGCTCGGCTTGTTCACGACCGCAGCGGAACAGCAAAAGCTGGCGGATTACTTGAGCAAGGTCGAACAGAACCGCAGCAAGATCGAAGCGGCCTGATCGGATCACCGGCTAAAGCAAAGCCCCTGAATCGCAAGATTCAGGGGCTTTTTGCATTCTCGATCACGCCACCCACCCAATGTGTGGGGCTTGCTCGCGAAAGCAGCGTGCGAGTCAGCATCGATGTTTAAGGTGATGACCACTTCGCGAGCAAGCCCGCTCCCACAGGGGGATTTCGTTGTTCTCAGGATTTCATTCGGTTTTCCGAACGCGACCTGCCGGTCAATTCGGTTATCCGGATGAATCATCACTAAAAAATCCGCCATTAATACGTAATACCCTTCTAAATCAATAACTTGACCTGAATCACCTGGCCTGGCACGACTCATGCTCTACACTCTTGGACGAATATCCGCCGTGCCTGACTTCAAAGGCCAACGGGCATTCGAAGCACAAAAGGGCCGATGAACTGGCTCCATAAAAAAAACAATGTCGAGGAAAATTTGATGCGCATCGTTCCCCACATCCTGGGCGCAGCCATTGCTGCCGCTCTGATTAGCACTCCAGTTTTCGCTGCCGAACTCACCGGCACACTGAAGAAGATCAAAGAGTCCGGCACCATCACCCTCGGGCATCGCGACGCTTCCATTCCGTTTTCCTACATCGCGGACGCTTCCGGCAAGCCGGTCGGCTACTCCCACGATATCCAGTTGAAAATCGTTGAAGCGATCAAGAAAGATCTGGACATGCCGGATCTGAAAGTCAAATACAACCTGGTCACCTCGCAAACCCGTATCCCGCTGGTGCAGAACGGCACCGTGGACGTCGAGTGCGGCTCCACCACCAACAACGTCGAGCGTCAGCAGCAAGTTGACTTCTCCGTCGGCATCTTCGAAATCGGTACCCGTCTTCTCTCCAAGAAAGACTCCGCCTACAAAGACTTCACCGACCTGAAAGGCAAGAACGTCGTGACCACCGCCGGCACCACGTCCGAGCGCCTCCTCAAAGCGATGAACGCCGACAAGCAGATGGGGATGAACGTCATCTCCGCCAAAGACCACGGCGAGTCCTTCCAGATGCTGGAATCGGGCCGCGCTGTTGCCTTCATGATGGACGACGCTTTGCTGGCTGGCGAAGCGGCCAAGGCCAAGAAGGCCGATGACTGGGCCGTTACCGGCACTCCACAGTCCTACGAAATCTACGGTTGCATGGTCCGCAAGGGCGACGAACCGTTCAAGAAGGCTGTGGATGACGCAATCATCGCCACCTACAAGTCGGGCGAGATCAACAAGATCTACGACAAATGGTTCATGTCGCCAATCCCGCCTAAAGGCCTGAACCTGAACTTCCCGATGAGCGACGAGCTCAAGAAACTGATCGCCAATCCGACCGACAAAGCGGCTGACGACAAGAAAGCCTGATTCCTGACTAACCTTACCTCCTGACGGGGCCGTTGCCCTTTCAGGAGGTTGTCACTCCCTGCTGGCATTTTTGGAAACACTCGAACCGGTGGCTGTCGAGCCGCTCGTGTGTGCCTGATTTTTTGATCGGGCGGGAACGGAGCTTCCCCAGGCGGGCACTCGTACATCGATCGATCTGAGGGGAGACCCTGAATGAATTACAACTGGGACTGGGGCGTGTTCTTCAAGTCCACCGGCGTTGGCAGCGAGACCTATCTCGACTGGTACATCTCCGGTCTGGGCTGGACCATCGCCATCGCCGTCGTGGCGTGGATTATCGCCCTGCTGCTGGGCTCGATTCTGGGCGTCATGCGCACCGTGCCTAATCGCATCGTATCGGGCATCGCGACCTGCTACGTCGAACTCTTCCGTAACGTACCGCTGCTGGTGCAGTTGTTCATCTGGTACTTCCTGGTGCCCGATCTGCTGCCGCAAAACCTGCAGGACTGGTACAAGCAAGACCTGAACCCGACCACTTCGGCTTACCTCAGCGTTGTCGTCTGCCTCGGCCTGTTCACCGCTGCTCGCGTTTGCGAACAGGTGCGCACCGGTATTCAGGCGTTGCCGCGTGGCCAGGAATCCGCCGCTCGTGCCATGGGCTTCAAACTGCCGCAGATCTACTGGAACGTACTGCTGCCGCAGGCCTACCGGATCATCATTCCGCCGCTCACCTCGGAATTTTTGAACGTGTTCAAAAACTCTTCCGTGGCCTCGCTGATCGGCCTGATGGAACTGCTCGCGCAGACCAAGCAGACCGCCGAGTTCTCCGCCAACCTGTTCGAAGCCTTTACCTTGGCAACGTTGATCTACTTCACCCTGAACATGAGCCTCATGTTGCTGATGCGCGTGGTCGAGAAGAAAGTCGCCGTACCGGGCCTGATCTCCGTAGGGGGTAAATGATGGAATTCGACTTCTCGGGCATCATCCCGTCCCTGCCGGGTTTGTGGAACGGCATGCTCATGACCCTGCAATTGATGGCGCTGGGCGTCGTCGGCGGGATCATCCTCGGCACTGTTCTCGCGCTGATGCGCTTGTCTCACAACAAGCTGCTGTCGCGTGTTGCCGGCGCCTACGTCAATTATTTCCGTTCGATTCCATTGCTGTTGGTCATCACCTGGTTCTACCTGGCGGTGCCGTTCGTGCTGCGCTGGATCACCGGCGAAGACACGCCAATCGGCGCGTTCGCCTCCTGCATCGTGGCGTTCATGATGTTTGAAGCGGCGTACTTCTGCGAAATCGTCCGGGCTGGCGTGCAGTCGATTCCCAAGGGCCAGATGGGCGCTGCCCAGGCGCTGGGCATGAGCTACGGCCAGATGATGCGGTTGATCATCCTGCCGCAAGCGTTTCGCAAGATGACTCCGCTGTTGCTGCAACAAAGCATCATCCTGTTCCAGGACACCTCGCTGGTCTACACGGTCGGTCTGGTGGACTTCCTCAATGCTTCGCGCGCCAGTGGCGACATCATCGGCCGCTCCAATGAGTTCCTGATCTTCGCAGGTCTCGTGTACTTCACAATCAGCTTTGCCGCCTCGCTGCTGGTCAAGCGTCTGCAAAAAAGGTTTGCCGTATGATCTCTATCAAGAACATCAACAAGTGGTATGGCGACTTCCAGGTACTGACTGATTGCAGCACCGAGGTCAAAAAAGGCGAAGTGATTGTGGTCTGCGGCCCGTCCGGCTCGGGCAAATCGACCCTGATCAAATGCGTCAACGCCCTGGAACCGTTCCAGAAAGGCGACGTGATTGTCGATGGCACGTCCATCGCCGATCCGAAGACCGACCTGCCGAAACTGCGTTCGCGCGTGGGCATGGTGTTCCAGCATTTCGAACTGTTCCCGCACCTGACCATCACCGAAAACCTGACCATCGCGCAGATCAAGGTGTTGGGCCGCAGCAAGGAAGAAGCCACCAAAAAAGGCCTGCAATTGCTCGAGCGCGTCGGCCTTTCGGCGCACGCCCACAAGCATCCGGGGCAGCTTTCCGGGGGTCAGCAACAGCGTGTGGCGATTGCCCGTGCGCTGGCGATGGACCCGATCGTCATGCTGTTCGACGAACCGACCTCGGCGCTCGACCCGGAGATGGTCAACGAAGTGCTGGACGTGATGGTGCAACTGGCCCACGAAGGCATGACCATGATGTGCGTGACCCACGAAATGGGCTTCGCCCGTAAAGTGGCGGACCGCGTGATCTTCATGGACCAGGGCAAAATCATCGAAGACTGCCCGAAAGAGGAGTTCTTTGGCGACATCAGCGCCCGCTCCGAACGCGCACAGCACTTCCTCGAGAAAATTTTGCAGCATTAAGAAAGACACCGCTCCCTCGCGGGAGCGGGTTTTTGTGGCGAGGGGGCTTGCCCCCGTTGGGTCGCGAAGCGGCCCCAAAACCTGCACATGCATGCTGTCTGGCACACCGCATTAGCCGGTTTAACGACTGCTTCGCAGCCGAACGGGGGCAAGCCCCCTCGCCACACAAGTCCCCTCGCCACAGCCCGCTCCGACATTGGGTCTGTGGTGATCTTGAGATTTGTGTTGTGGTTGACCCAAGGCATCTGTGATGAAATGCGACCCCACTCTCTATCGCGCCGCGCCGCCATCACTCGCCGTGAAACCCCGTCTGATTCGCCATTTGTTCCTGCCGCCGCTGATCATCGCGCTGATGATCGGGTTGGGTTACGTCGGCTTCTGGGTCAGCGAGCATTACGGGATTCGCAGCCTCAGCGAGAACGGCCAGCGTCAGCTCGAACTGCACGCCCGCGCCGTCGAGAGCGAGATCAGCAAATACACCTACCTGCCCAGCCTGCTGGAACTCGAATCCAGCGTGTCCGAACTGCTGGCCGACCCGTCGCCGGAGCACCGGCAAATGGTCAACGATTACCTTGAAGGCCTGAACCGGCGCAGCCGCAGTCGGGCGATCTATGTCATGGACACCACCGGTCGGGTCGTGGCCACCAGCAACTGGCGCGATGTCGACAGTTACCTCGGTGAAGACCTGTCCTTTCGCGCCTATTTTCAGAACGCCATCCGCGGTCAGCCGGGACGTTTCTACGGCATCGGCAGCACCAGCGGCGAACCGGGTTATTACCTGGCCCACGGCCTGGAAGAACACGGCAAAGTCATCGGCGTCGCGGTGGTCAAAGTCCGCCTCGAAGCCATGGAAGAACGCTGGCAACGCGCACGCCTCGAAGCCTTCGTCAGCGACGAGAACGGCATCATTATTCTGTCGAGCGATCCGGCAAGACGCCTGAAGTCGGTGGTGCCATTAAGCGACGAGACCAAAGAAAAACTCGCCCGCAGCCTTCAGTACTACTGGTTCCCGCTGAACGAACTGCAACCGCTGGCCCGCGAAACCCTGGCCGAAGGCGTGGAAAAACTGACCTTCCCCGCCAACAGCGAAGTGGCCTCCGACGAACAGGACATCAGCTATCTGGCCCAGACCCGGCCGTTGAGCGATACCCCGTGGAATTTCACCCTGCTCACGCCATTGCAGGACTTGCGCCGCGAAGCGATCAACCAGGGGATTCTGGTCGCGGTGGCGTTTGCCTTGGTCGCGTTTCTGCTGATCGCCTGGAACGAGCGGCGCAAAGTGATCGCCACCCGCCTCGCTGCCCGCGAAGCCTTGCAGGAAGCCAACAATCAACTGGAGCGTCGGATTACCGAACGCACCACCGACCTGCGCGCCAGCAACGAACGACTCAAGGGCCAGATCCGCGAACGGCGGCACGCCGAAGAGACGCTGCGCCGCGCGCAAGATGAACTGGTGCAGGCCGGAAAACTCGCGGCCATCGGCCAGATGTCCACCAGCATCGCCCACGAATTGAACCAGCCGCTGGCGGCACTGCGCACGTTATCCGGCAACACCGTGCGCTTTCTGGAGCGCGGTCAGCTGGACGTGGCCAGCACCAACCTCAAGACCATCAACGAACTGATCGACCGCATGGGCCGGATCACCGCCAGCCTGCGTTCCTTCGCCCGCCGTGGCGATGACAAAGGCCAGGCCAGCCTTGGCAAAGCGGTGGACGCCGCCCTGCAATTGCTCGGCGGGCGGGTGGAAAGTGCACATCTGCAACTGCACCGCGACTTTGCCGATGTGCAGGTGCAGATCGACCAGACCCGCCTGGAACAGATTCTGGTCAACCTGATCGGCAACGCCCTCGACGCCATGCAGGCGCAACCACTCCCGGCGTTGTGGCTCGAAGGCGAAGCGTTCGACGGCAAATATCGCCTTCGCGTGCGCGACAACGGCCACGGCATCGACGCCGAAGCGCGCAAGCATCTGTTCGAACCCTTCTTCACCACCAAGCCCGGCGAACAGGGACTGGGCCTCGGCCTGACCTTGTCCGCCAGCCTGGCCGCCGCCACGGGCGGACAGTTGGGTGTCGAACACCCGGCCAGCGGTGGTACCACCTTCGTCCTCAGTTTACCGTTGGTAAGCCCCACTCCCGCCGAGCCAATATGAACAACGACCTTAGTGTGCTGATCGTCGAAGACGACCCTCATGTGCTCCTCGGCTGCCAACAGGCGCTGACCCTCGAAGACATCCCCTGCGTGGGCGTGGGCAGCGCCGAAGAAGCGCTGGAGCGCGTCGGCGACAATTTTGCCGGCATCGTCATCAGCGACATTCGCCTGCCGGGCATCGATGGCCTGGAACTGCTGACCCGGCTCAAGGCCCGCGACCGCAGCTTGCCGGTGGTGCTGATTACCGGCCACGGCGACATTTCCATGGCCGTCGGCGCGATGCAGAAAGGCGCGTACGACTTCATGGAGAAACCCTTCTCCCCCGAGCGGCTGGTGGACGTTGCCCGACGCGCGCTGGAACAACGCAGCCTGGCACGGGAAGTGTCGTCGTTGCGCCGGCAACTGGCCGAGCGTGATTCCCTCGAAGGGCGGATCATCGGCCGGTCGCCGGCCATGCAGAACTTGCGCGAATTGATCGCCAACGTCGCCGATACCTCGGCCAACGTGTTGATCGAAGGCGAAACCGGCACCGGTAAAGAGCTGGTTGCGCGCTGCCTGCATGACTTCAGCCGCCGCCACAACAAACAATTCGTCGCGCTGAATTGCGGCGGTTTGCCGGAGAACCTGTTCGAAAGCGAAATCTTCGGCCATGAAGCCAACGCCTTCACCGGCGCCGGCAAGCGGCGGATCGGCAAGATCGAACACGCCGACGGCGGCACGCTGTTCCTCGACGAAGTCGAAAGCATGCCGCTGCCATTGCAGATCAAATTGTTGCGGGTGTTGCAGGAACGCACCCTCGAACGCCTCGGCTCGAATCAGAGCGTGGCCGTGGATTGCCGGGTGATCGCGGCGACCAAGTCTGATCTGGATGAATCGAGCAAGGCCGGCGAATTCCGCAGCGACCTGTATTACCGGCTGAACGTGGTGACCCTGGAACTGCCGCCGCTGCGCGAACGTCGCGAAGACATCCTGCAACTGTTCGAGCACTTCCTGCAGCAGTCGTCCCTGCGTTTCGACCGCACGGTGCCGGAACTGGATAACCAGACCCTGTCGAACCTGATGAGCCACGACTGGCCGGGCAACGTGCGCGAATTGCGCAACGTCGCCGAGCGCTTTGCCCTCGGCTTGCCGGCCTTCAAGAAGTCCGGCGCCAGCGGCAGCAATCAAGGGCTGGCCTTCGCGGAGGCGGTGGAAGCCTTCGAGCGCAACTTGCTCGGCGATGCCTTGCAACGCAGCGGTGGCAACCTGACCCAGGCCAGCCTGGAGCTGGGCATGGCCAAGACCACGCTGTTCGACAAAGTGAAAAAGTACGGGTTGAGCCACTGATGGATCTGTTGCTGAAAGCAGCGCTCGGTGCCGGTGTGGTGCTGATCCTCGCCGCGCTGGCCAAGACTAAAAACTATTACATCGCCGGGTTAGTGCCGCTGTTTCCGACCTTTGCGCTGATTGCGCATTACATCGTCGGTAAGGGGCGTTCGCTGGATGATTTGAAGGCCACCATCGTGTTCGGGATGTGGTCGATCATTCCGTACTTTATTTACCTGGCGACGCTGTACGTGATGGTCGACCGCCTGCGCCTGGAAGCTTCACTGGCCGTGGCGGCGGTGGCGTGGTTGATGGCGGCGACCGTGCTTGTCAGCGTCTGGGTGCGCCTCCACGCCTGATCGCCACAATCCCCTGTGGGAGCGGGCTTGCTCCCACATTGGCAGTGTGTAGTCAGATAGCGGTGGCTGGCCCGACCCTTGCACTTACCCCCGAAGCCCTGCCGGCTGGCGTTCATGTTCGATGACGCCGGTGTCCGGGAGCGGCCGCCAAAGGGTGAATCCTGACCGTGAACATCTTAGATCCCGACCTGACCTTTACCGTCATCCTGCTGGTCGCGTTTTCCATCGTGCTGGACGTCATCGGCCAGCTCTGTTTCAAGCTCGGCCTGGACCGTTTGCCGGAACTTGAAGGCGGTTTCCGGCTGAATGCGTTCTGGGGCCAGGTGTTCAACGCACCGCTGCTATGGGGCGGCATCGGCGCCTATGCGCTGGAGTTTTTCGTCTGGCTTGAAGCCTTGTCCCGCGCCCCGTTGAGCCTGTTGTTCCCGGCCGGCGCCCTGGCTTATTGCGGCGTGGTGCTGGCCGGCAAACTGGTGCTGGGCGAAACCGTCAGCCGTCGGCGCTGGCTCGGCACGTTAGTGATTACGGCGGGCGTGATGCTCGTGTGTGTTCCCCATGCATGAGGCGCAATCGAGGGTCCGAAGCAGGACCGACTGGCTGCATGAGCGACTCGGCACGGTCGTGCTGTGGGCGCTGTTGATCGGACTGGAAAGCGCCGGGCAGATCGCGACCAAAGTCGGCGGCGATCAGTTGGGGCAGATGAGTTTCACCCTGCAATGGCTGCAAGCGGTGGTGGTCGACCCCGGTGTGCTGGTGGCGGTCGGCTGCGGCATTGGCGCGTTCTTTGTGTGGATGCTGATCTTGCGGCGCAGCAGTTTGTCGCTGGCGTTCCCCCTGAGTTCACTGGTGTTTGTCGGGGTGTTGCTGGGGTCGTGGCTGGGGTTGGGAGAGCAGATCAGCGCGCTGCACTGGCTCGGGGTGGCGGTGATCATGGGCGGGATTGCGTTGTTGGCTGAGGGTGAAGAAACCTGAGAGCGGCCCAATAACTGTGGTGAGGGGGCTTGCCCCCGTTGGGTGGCGAAGCCGCCCTATCACAATCCGCCGCGGTCCATCCGATAAACCCCGCTTGCAGGGTTTGCGACTGCTTCGCAGCCGAACGGGGGCAAGCCCCCTCACCACAAAAGCCCCATCAGCACAAAAGTCCTCTCTTCACAAAAGCCCCCTCAGCATAAAAGCCCTCGCTCCACAAAAGCCCCTCAGCACAAAAGCCCCCTCTCCACAAAAGTCCCCTCGCCAGGAAGTCCCTCGCCAGAAAAGCTCGCTCGCCACAGTGGTACCTGTGTGCTGAGGTCAGTCGAACTTGTAGGCAACCGCCGCCTGCACTGATCCCTGATTGGTATCGCCAATCGCTTTGACGATGCTGCTGTCCGCCGCCGAGCCGGTCAGGTGAGTCCAGCTCGCGCTGGTCAGCAACGACCAGTGTGGTGCCAGCGGAAACTCGAAACTCTGGGTCAACGCCACGTTCTGCAAACCACCGCCGGCGTTGTACGGGCGAATCCCCGACGCCTGCGACTCATCGCCACTCACGCCGAAGAACGTCTGGTTCTGTCGGGCGTCGGCAAAGTGCGCGGTCACATTCGAGCTGCCAATCACGCCGCCACCCAAGGGATAACCCACTTCCCCGCCCACCCGTCCCAGTACACCGCCCTGCCCGCCAGCCCCACCCAGCGCCTGCCCGACCGAGGCAAACACGCGCCAGAAATCGGCCGGCGCGTACTGCACGAATCCGCCCACTTCGCCCATGTCCGACACATCGCGAAGGCCTTGCAGATTGCCATTGGCGGTCCGGCCCGGCAGGTAGTTGACGAACGGCCCGGCGCTGAAACCGTTGGCCTTCAGCGCATTCCAGGTCAACCCGTCATCGGTGCTGAGGCTGACGTCGCCCCAGTCCAGATCGAGGTACGGCACCGGTCGGGTTTCATAGCGACTGCCGGTCGGATCGTGCGGTTGATAGCTCAGGCCCAACCCGGCTTCGCCGGTTATGCCGTCCGCTGAAACAGTGCCCGACAGGCAGGTCAGCGCGGCGAATAAAGCAACAGTAATCCTCGACATGAGGCGTTTCCTTGAACGGGACATGCGCGCATCAATCCCCAAATCACCCGCCCCGCGCAAGCACTCATGTTGTTTGTAGCGAGCTACAAAAATTGTAGCTTCGCCGCTAGCAAAACCTGCCAGAACCCCGGTTCTACGGGGCCAAGCCCGTTTGGCACAGTCCCTGCTCTATCCACTTGGCAAGCGCAGACAGCGCATCCAGACCCATAGGTACAGAGATGATTGACTGGCATATCGTGTGTGATTTCGACGGGACCATCACCCGCACCGACGTGATCGACAGCATCCTCCAGCGCTTCGCCGACCCGAGTTGGGAAGCGATCGAAAACGAGTGGCTGGCCGGTAGCATCGGTTCCCGTGAATGCCTCAGCCGCCAACTGGCGCTGGTCAAGGCCACACCCGCCGAACTGCTCGAGTTCTTCGACAGCGTCGAGATCGACCCGGACTTCCCCGACTTCGTCGACCACGCCATCGGCCTCGGCGCTTCGTTTGAAGTGGTCAGCGACGGCATCGAGCAAGGCATCGCCCGGATCCTGGCGCGCAACTACGTCAGCCTGTTGCCGATCCTCGCCAACCGCTTGCGTCAGCTCGACCACGACAGCTGGCGCATCGACTTCCCCCACGCCAGCGACGCCTGCCGCGCCGCCTCCGGCAACTGCAAATGCAAATCCACCCCCAGCGCCAAACGGGTGCTGGTGATCGGCGACGGCCAGTCCGACATGTGCGTGGCCGCCACCGCCGATTTCGTGTTCGCCAAGGATCGCCTGGCCGAGCACTGCGAGCGCAACGGCATCGCCCATGCGCGCTTCGACAGCTTCGCCGAACTCCCCGCGTTGCTTGCCCTGCTGCCCAACGCCAGCGCTGCCAACGCCACCACTTTCACCGCAGAAACACAGGAACTCTTCCACCATGTCTGATATTCGAATCGCTACCGCCGAAGACCAGCTCCTGCTGGATAAAGAAGCCAAATACTGCTCCTACGGCGACACCGTTCACTACATCGACCCGCCGCGTATCTTCAGCCGTTGCGAAGGCTCGTACGTCTGGGACACCGAAGACCAGGCCTACCTCGATCTGCAAATGTGGTACTCGGCGGTCAACTTCGGTTACGCCAACCCGCGCCTGAACAACGCGCTGAAACAGCAGATCGACACCCTGCCGCAGATCGCCAGCCAATACCTGCACAAGGGCAAGATCGAGCTTTCGGAAATGATCGCGGTCGACGCGAAGAAGAAGTTCGGCCTCGACGGCCGCGTGCACTTCAACGTCGGCGGTTCGCAGTCCATCGAGGACTCGCTGAAAGTGGTGCGCAACGCCACCAACGGCAAAAGCCTGATGTTCGCCTTCGAGGGCGGTTACCACGGTCGCACCCTCGGTGCGTCGTCGATCACTTCCAGCTACCGCTATCGCCGTCGCTACGGCCACTTCGGCGAGCGTGCGCAATTCATCCCGTTCCCGTACCACTTCCGTGGCCCGAAAGGCATGACCAAGGAAGAGTACGGCAGCCATTGCGTGCAGCAATTCGCCCGGCTGTTCGAGACTGAATACAACGGCGTCTGGGACCCGAAAGTCGGCCAGAGCGAATACGCAGCCTTCTATGTCGAGCCGATCCAGGGCACCGGCGGCTATGTGATTCCACCGATGAACTTCTACAGCGAACTCAAGCATGTGCTGGACCAGCACGGCATCTTGATGGTGGTCGACGAAATCCAGATGGGCTTCTACCGCACCGGCAAGCTGTGGTCGATTGAACACTTCGACGTCAAACCCGATGTGATCGTGTTCGGCAAAGCGTTGACCAACGGCCTCAACCCGCTGGGCGGCATCTGGGCCAAGGAAGAGCTGATCAACCCGAAAATCTTCCCGCCGGGTTCGACTCACTCGACCTTCGCCTCCAACCCGTTGGGCACGGCGGTGGGCCTTGAAATGTTCAAGATGACCAGCGAAGTCGATTACGGCGCGATGGTCATGGCCAAGGGCAAATATTTCCTCGAAGGCTTGAAGGACTTGCAGAAACGCTACCCGATCATCGGCGACGTCGACGGTCTTGGCCTGGCCCTGCGCTGCGAAATCTGCGGCCCGGACGGCTTCACGCCGGACAAGGCGACCCTGGACTTCATGGTCGAAGAAGGCATGAAAGGCGACATCGAAATCGACGGCAGACGCCTCGGCCTGATCCTCGATGTGGGCGGTTACTACAAGAACGTGATCACCCTCGCGCCGTCGCTGGAAATCAGCTACCCGGAAATCGACTTGGGCATCGCCCTGCTCGACCGCTTGCTAGACCGGGCGATGAAACGATGAATGCCGCTGAGATCGACATGGGCGAAGGCAGCGCCGGTTTCGTTCTCGGCACCGGGGAGGTCGCGGTGTTGTTGATCCACGGCCTCACCGGCACCCCGACCGAGCTGCGTCGGGTGGCCATGGGCCTGGCGGCGGCGGGTTGCACGGTGTACGTGCCGACCCTCGCCGGCCACTGCGGCAACAACGCCGACCTGCAAGCCACCGGGTGGCGCGACTGGTACGAAAGCGCACGCAACACTTTCGTCGGCATACGCCGCAAACACGAGCATGTATTTGTCGGTGGCTTGTCGATGGGCGCCGTGCTCTCGATGTACCTGGCCGCCGAGCATCCGGGGCAGATCGAAGGCTTGCTGCTGTATTCGACGACCCTGCGCTACGACGGCTGGAACATGCCGAAAGTCGCGGTGCTCACGCCGTTGCTGATGGCGATTCCGTATGGCGTGCACCTGTGCCGGTTCAACGAAAAATCACCGTTCGGCATCAAGGACGAACGCTTGCGGGCGATTGTCGAGCGGCAGATGAAGGCCGGTGAAAGCAGCAATGCCGGGCTGCTGACCATGTCCGGGGTCAGCGTGCGGGAACTGCATCGACTGGTGGCGGCAGTGAAAAAACGTATGCCGCAGATCACCACCCAGGCGCTGGTCCTGCACTCACGCGAAGACGACATCACCAGCCGCTGGAACGCCGATTACGTGGAACGCCACTTGGGCGGGCCGGTGGTCAAAGTCCTGCTCGACAACTGCTACCACATGATCACCGTCGACCTGCAATACCGGCGCGTGGTGGAGCTGAGCGCGGATTTCATCCGGCACCGTTTCATCCAGCAGCGGTCGGCCCCGCAACCGATGCGCCAGGATTACCGGCAACTGGCGTGAACCCGACCTGTAGCCGATGGCGAAGTCGGCTACTGTATTGCAATTGTTTTTACGACCGGTCACGGCAATAAGCGAAACCCAATGATCAAAGACTCACGCCCCACCGCTCGACCCTTCGCCCTCTCCGGTTGGAGCCTGCAACGCAAACTGGTGCTGGCGTTCTGGCTGGTCAGCGTGATCCCGACCATGATCGCCGCCGAACTGGCGGCCACCACCCTGTCGCAGATTTTCGACAGCAACGTGCGGATCTGGCTGCAGGAGTCGACCAAGATTGTCGAGGACGAGATCAGCGGAATCCTGCGGGACAACGCCCGGGCCGCGCAGTTGTTCCTGCGCTACACGCGCCCGCCCACGGATCGGCTGTCAAGCCAGCACGACAAACTCAGCGCCGACATCGCCGAATCGATGGGCATCGACGTGGTCGCGCTGGTGCGCAGCAACGATCACAAAGTGGTGTTCAGCACCGCCGCCGACGACATCGTCCGCCAGATCAGCATTGCGCCCAAAGCGGTGCTGCAAACCCTGCAAGTCGGCGGCGTGCCGACCGGCACCGTGGTCTCGACCTTCGAAACCGATCAGGACGGCGTCGACTACAAACTGGTGATCGCCACCTACCTCGACAGCAGCTTCCTCACCAGCGTGGCCGACGTGCATTCCCTCGACTTGCGGTTGTACCTGGCCAAGGCCGACGACTTTTCCGAGATCTTTTCCACCCAGCGTTTCGAAGATCACCCGGCGACCGTGCCGGAGAAAATCGAACAGCAACTGCGCAGCACCAAGCAACCGATTGAACAGTCGACCAGCCGTTACAGCGGTGTCTACCGGCCGATTCTCAACGAAGACGGCGATCTGCAAGGCGTGATCTTCAGCGGTTTGCTGCGCCACACCAGCCTGGTCGGGCTGGTGAACCAGAGCAACCTGTTCATCCTGATCTTCATCCTCAGTTCGGCGGCTTCACTGGCGGTCGGCTGGCTGGTGTCGCAGCGCCTGACCAAGCCGTTGCGCGGTTTGTCCAACGGCGTGCAAGCGGTGATTGCCGGGGATTATCGCCAGCGTCTGCCAGTCACCGGCGGCGACGAACTGGCGGAACTGAGCAGCACCTTCAACCACATGAGCGAACGCCTCGGTGAGTTGCAGCATCTGGAATCGCAACTGCGCCGGCGTGACCGCTTGCATGTGCTGGGTGAAGTCGCGATGGGCCTGGCCCATGAAATCCGCAACCCGCTGGGCATCATCAAGACGGCGACCCAATTGCTGCACCGCCGCGCCGACCTGGCGGAAAACGACAAGCGCCATCTGCAATACGTGGTCAGTGAAGTCAGCCGCATCAACGACCTGCTCACCGACTTCCTCGACTTCGCCAAACCCAGCGCGCCGATGCGCTCGACCCAACTGGCCCGGCCTCTGGTGGATGAACTGGCCGGTTTCTGCGCCCCGGAACTGGCCAGCCGCAACATCGACGTCCTGGTCGACGACCGGGCGCCGGGCGCGACGCTGTATGCCGACGCGCGCCAGCTCAAGCAGGCGGGCCTGAACCTGATCGTCAACGCCATCGACGCCATGCCCGACGGTGGCCGCTTGACCCTGGCCATCGACAGCGATCCGTGGCACACGGTGATCAGCATCAGCGACACCGGCCAAGGCATCGAAGCCGACATGCTCGAACGGATGTTCACGCCGTTCGTCACCACCAAAGCCTCGGGCACCGGGCTCGGCCTGGCCAAGGTCTTCTCGATCATGGAAAACCACGACGGGCGCGTCGAATGCGTCAGTGAAAAAGATGCCGGAGCCACGTTCAGCCTGTACATTCCGGCCAACGGCGAACACTTCGAAGGGGGCAGCGATGACACATAACGTACTGGTGGTCGACGACGAGCCCAAGCTCTGCGACCTGCTGGCGTCGGCCTTGAGCCAGAACGGCATCCAGGTCTTCACCGCCGGCAATGGCCTGCACGCGCTCAAGGTGCTGGAGTGTGAAGACATCGACCTGGTGATCAGCGACTGGCGCATGCCCGGCATGGACGGCCCGCAACTGCTGGCGGAAATCAAAAGCCGTTTTCCGCAGTTGCCGGTGATCGTCATGACCGCCTACAGCACGGTGAAAAACGCCGTGCAGTCGATGCGCAATGGCGCCTTCGACTACATCGCCAAACCGTTCGACATCGATGAGCTGGACATCACTGTCAGCAAAGCCCTGCAATTTCGCGACATCCTCAAAGACAACCAGCGCATGCGCGCCGAACTCGACGAACACCAGCAATTCGACAGCCTGGTCGGCGACAGCCCGAGCTTTCGCCGGGTGCTGCACGCCATCGAGTCGGTGCGCGAAAGCAACGCGACGATTCTGCTGACCGGTGAAAGCGGCACCGGCAAGGAAATGGTCGCCCGGGCGATTCACAAACATGGCAACCGCGCCGACAAACCGTTTGTCGCGGTCAACTGCGCGGCGATCCCGGAAGGCCTGATGGAGAGCGAAATGTTCGGCCATCGCAAAGGCGCGTTTACCGGCGCGGTGGCGGATCGCGTGGGGCGTTTCATGCAGGCCGACAAGGGCACGCTGTTTCTCGATGAAATCGGCGAGATGCCATTGGCCTTGCAGGCGAAAATCCTCCGGGCGTTGCAGGAACGGGTGATCGAACCGGTGGGCGACCCGCGTGAGCGCAACGTCGATGTGCGGGTGATCGCGGCGACCAACAAGAACCTGCTGGATGCGGTGGCCAACAAGGAATTTCGCGAGGACCTTTACTACCGCCTCAACGTGTTCCCGATTCCGTTGCCGGCGCTGCGCGAACGGGTGGAAGACATTGCGCCGCTGGCCCGGCATTTCGCTCATTCCCTGGGGGCCACGGCGGGCAAGCGATTTACCGGTTTCAGCGCCGAAGCATTGCAGACGATGGCCCAGTACTCGTGGCCAGGCAATATTCGCGAACTGCAGAACTGCGTGGAGCGCGCGACCATCGTCGCGTCCGGGACGGTGATTGAAGAGGAAGATTTGCCGGCGTATCTGTTTGCTTCGCGGCCCGGCGAACAGGGCGCGCTGGTGGCTGAAGGCAGCGTGCCGGCAGACCTGGAAGCGGCGCTGGCAGCGGTTGAGAAAAACTACATTCTGGCCGCGCTGGCGCAAAGCAACGGCGTGCAGGCCGCGGCGGCGCAACTGATCGGAATCTCCGAGCGCAGCTTTTGGTATCGACTCAAAAAGCTCGGCATCCACGTCGACAAAATCGTCAGGTAAAGATCAAACACTGAACCGTGCGGCGATGACCATCGTCGCTCGGCTAGTGCGCATACACCTTCTGCAACTGAGCCTGGCTCATGGCGTCTTCAAAGGGCACGGGCACTGACTTCACCGCACCGTACAGGTTGCGATAGCGCCAGTAGCTGCCGTTGTTGGCCAGTTGATAACCGCGCTCGACCACCCGCTGACCATCGAGTACATAACGCAAGGTTTCCTGCGCCGCCGGAGGTGGCGTCGGCTGCATCAAGTCGGTGGCCAGCACCCGCATGGACTCGTCGATGCACTCGTTGAGCACGGCCATGACCTTTGCCAGGTCAAGCCCCCCGTCATCGATACATTGGCTACCGCAGCGCCGGATCGGTTGGCTGACCACTTCGATGCGCATGCGATACAGCGCCGAACCGGCGATGTCCTGGACCTGCACCTGATTAATCAACACAAAACTGCCGCGATCAGGGCCGAGCATCAATGTGGGCTCGATCACCAAATGCGCGGTGACAGCCCCCTCGCCCTGCTTGAGCCCGGCCACGTTCGAGGCCTGCTGATAACGCTGTTGCAGACGCTCCTGCAACGGCATGCCAGCGAGCAAGTCGGCCATGGGCCGCGCGTCATTGAGCGCCGCTTTTTCGGCATCACGCTGCAACGTGCCACTGCCCATTTGCGTGTTGATCAGGCTGGCGACCAACACGCCAGCAAGCCCGGCACTGTTGCCCGAACTCGCCACCATGTTGTAACTCGAGGTCGCGGCGGCCTGGGCAACCTTGGTATCGATTACCGTGCTGGCACCGACAAACGTTGGCGGTAGTTGCACATCGACTTTGAGTCCGTGGGACTGGACATAGGGCAATGCGCCCTGGTCTTTAAAACCGGGCTCTGGGCCCGGTTTTTGCGCACAACCGCCCAACATCAGCAACGTCAAAGCCGCAGCGGCCGCGCTTGAGCGTTTCATTGTGCGAACGGGGTGATCATTTGCTGACGGCTAGTGTCCATGGCCTGGTAGAAGGCATTGGACAAGTTGGCGTAGTTCGGCTCATCCCACTCGCCCTGGGCGGGTTGCACCGTGGCAAAAGGCTGGAACCACAACAGTTTGTTGTCGGCCAGATCGACCACCATGCCCTCCCCGGTCACCTGGGCCATCGGTGCGCTGGTTGGCACGATGCTGTAGTAGCTGCGAGTGGCGCCGGTGGCGAACACATTGACCAACAACAGGCGATCGACACCGTGAGTCGCTTTGACCGGGGTCAAGTCGCGCACCGTGTAGCCTTCACGGAAACTGGTTTCCTTGAATTTTTGCAGGTCCAGCGGCTCGTCGATCCGCTTGGCCTTGTAGCCCTTGGCCTGCAGCTTGGCGACGATCACATCCGGCAACGTGTTGAGGTCGCGGGTCTGCCAGTGCTCGACGTTGTCACTGAGCTTGCTGTTCACGCCACGGTTGATCGCATAATCGATAAGGCCCTGGTTGCCGGTCAATGCCAGCACCGGCGCTGGCAGCACCGTGATTGCCACGCCGATGGTCGGCTCTTTGGCATCCCAGAATTGGTGGTCCAGCGGTACTGGAGGTTGCACGTGAGCACAGCCAGTGAGTGTCAGGCAGGCGAGCAACGTGATGGCAGCCCAGGTACGAAACGCGTGAAAGGTCATGGATCAAGTCCCTATGATTGATAACAGTGCTCCTTGTGTCGGCAGCCTTTGTTTCAACTGTAGTGGCACATTGATATTTTTTCACGGGTAACGCTCTAGCGGGCGTGCTGTCCTCAGTTCACTTGCCCGCCCCTGGACTCACTCATGATCTGGCGGATCGCCCCGACAAAGGTTTCCACCGGTTGCCCACCACTGACGGCGTACTGCCCGTTAAACACCACCGTCGGCACCGAACTCACGCCACGGGTCAGCCACAGTTGCTCTTCTTCCTTGACCTCTCTGGCGTATTCATCCGACGCCAGAATCACCTCGGCCCGCTGCCGGTTCAGCCCCACGCTTTCAGCGATCTGCGCCAGCTGCCGGTGATCGGACGGATTGCCGCCGTCGGTGAAATACGCCTTGAACAGCGCTTCTTTCAGATTGAACTGCAACCCTTCCAGCCCCGCCCAATACAACAGGCGATGCGCATCAAAGGTGTTGTAGATGCGGCTGTTGCCGTCGGTGCGAAACGCGAACCCGACCTCGGCGCCACGGGCGCGGATCATTTCGCGGTTTTTCTGCGATTGCTCGGGCGTCGATCCGTACTTCTCGGTGATGTGTTCCGTGATGTTCTGCCCTTCGGGGCCCATTTTCGGGTTCAGCTCGAACGGCTGGAAGCGGATCTCGGCCTGAACCTCATCGCCGAGCAGGTCCAGCGCCCGGGTCAGCCCGTACAAGCCGACCACGCACCAGGGGCAAGACACGTCGCTGACGAAATCGATTTTCAGTGGAGTACTCATCACACACCTCGCAGGCTTGAATCGCGCCGGAAAGCTCGAACGATACACCCGAAAAGTCCGCATTGGCAGCCGTCGCCCAATCCCCCCGTGGGAGCCCTGTGGCGAGGGGGCTCCTGTGGCGAGGGGGCTTGCCCCCGTTGGGTGGCGAAGCCGCCCCAAAACCAGCCATCGCAATGATTCAAGCAGACCGCGCGCACCGGGTTTACGACTGCTGCGCAGCCGAACGGGGGCAAGCCCCCTCGCCACAGGGTTTAACCCCACATTTAGATTGGGTCCATAGTCTTGGTTGGGGATTAGAGGAGATTCGGGGTTGCCACCGGGTCAATCTGCGCCCAATGCGAGGTGTCTTCGCGATGGGCCTGCAAGTACGGCAACACCGCCGCCAGCAACGGGGCCTTGAACGCTTCCTGGAACCGATGCGCCAACCCTGGGATCAGCACCAGCTGACTGCCGTGAATGTGCGCCGCCAGGTGCACACCGTGCATCACCGGCAACAGCGGATCAGCCGTGCCGTGGACCACCAGCGTCGGCACGCGCAACTGATTGAGCAACCCCACGCGACTGCGCTCGGCGAGGATCGCCATGATCTGGCGCTTCACGCCCTCCGGGTTGAACGCCCGGTCGTAGGACAGCGCCGCTTGTTGCAGCAACGCCTGGCGGTCGTCCGTCACCGATGGACTGCCCAGCGCCGCGAGCAAATCCGCCTGTTGTTCCAGCGCCACTTGGCGATTCGGTGCACCGCGCCGCGACAACAGTTGCACCAGCGCCGCACTCGGCGCCGGCAAGCCTTCGGCCCCGGAACTAGTCATGATCAACGTCAGGCTTTCGACCCGCTGCGGCGCCATCGCCGCCATGTGCTGCGCAATCATCCCGCCCATGCTCGCGCCCAATACGTGGAATTGCTCGACATGCAACGCGTCCATCAACCCCAGCGCATCGTCGGCCATGTCGGTCAGGGTGTATGGCGCCGACACCGGCAAGCCGAGTTTGTAGCGCAAGGCTTCGAACGTCAGGTTGGCCTCGGCAGGCGCCTGACGCCAGGTCGACAGACCGACGTCGCGGTTGTCATAGCGGATCACCCGAAACCCCTGCTGACACAGCGCGACCACCACTTCGTCCGGCCAGTGAATCAACTGCCCGCCCAGGCCCATCACCAGCAGCAACGCAGGGTCCGAGGCACGGCCGATGCTCTGGTACGCCAGGCTTACCTGCGCCAGATCGACGTGTTCGGTCGGGACATTGACGTCGCAACGCGAGGCCGCAAAGGACGGTAACCCAAACAGCAACGCGGCCAGGAAGGCCGCTGTGGATAAAAATCGTGCACGCATGAAAAACACCGAAACGCAGAACCCCAGTAGAGCGCGAGTCTGATGAAGTTTGTGCAAGCGCGCTGCCACAGTTGCGTGACAGTTTCGTGAATATCGCCCAATGGTCGACGCGATAACTATGTAGTGCCACGCACCGCCGCAAGTTTCCTCTAATGGAGCGACTCAAGAGCGGGTACGCCGCTCCACCGCACAGAGCCACGTAGCCATGTATGAAACCCTGCCCCTCTCCGCGCCGATCGCGACGACGGCCCATTCGCCCCTGAAGAACAATCCCGATGACAGCCTGCTGCTGCACGCCACCCGGCGCTGGCGCGAAGCCAGCCAGGCATTGCAAGCGCTGTTCGCCGCCGCGCCACTGAGGAGTCACCGTGCCCCGCAATCCGTCGGCGAACACTGGAACAGCTACTGGGACGCCCGGGCTCCGGGGACGCCGATGTCCCGGCGCGAGCAGGCCGGCCAGCTGTACCGCCGCCATTTCGAGGCGTGCGCGCAAGTGGCGTTCGCCCGCCGGAGCCTGACTGCCGAACAGTTGAAACCGTTGCTGCTGATCATCGATCCGCCCGCCGAGGGGCAGCATCCGGAAAGTCAGGCCCTGCGTACCGAACACATGACCCTGATTCTGAGTGACAGCGGCGCGCTGAAATTCCCCGCTGCCTGGGTGATCAGCGTGGGTGACCACCCCCCTGTCGCGCAGTGGCTGTACCTGCCCAGCCGTCCTGTGCCCATTCAGTTTTTTCATCAGCGCAGCGACATGGAGGCGTGGCTGTCTGGGCAATCGCTGATCCCGCAGGGCCTGCCGGATAAAGACTTTCGCTTCGAGTACTCCACGAACACCGAGCCGATGACGGCGGGCATTACCGAACTGCTGTTACGACCGCATCACGCGAATACCGTCATTTTCGCCACGCCGCCTGACCCGCAATGGCCAGCGCTTGATAACGACCAACCGTCCCTGTTCGACAACCTGTTTGCCGACATCCCCTGGCCCCTGCGCCAGGCGTCACTGAACCGACAGCGTGACGCGCTCGATACGCTGTTGGGCACGGAGGTCGACAGCGACCGACTCTCGGCATTCAAGGCAGCAATGGCGCGGCTTGAGACGTCGGAGCAAGCTGCCGACAAGGCCGCCGCTGCGCTGACTGACCGACCGCGAGTCCTCGACTTTGCCACGGTCAACCGCGAATTCAGCGCGCTGTATCAGGCGCACAGGAATGGCCTGCGGGCCGAGTCCGAATTGCAGCGCGACCTCAATCAGCTCGACAGCGATGAGTTCGGCTGGATCAACGCGGTGCTGGACACACCAAACGCGGCGGATCGCGATGCCCGCATCACCGCGGCCCGCCTGACGCTGTCGATGAAGGGGCCAACCGGCACCGTCACGACCCAAGCGCTTGCGGGTCCGTTCGTCATCACTGGCGCGCGGCTCGACGGCGCTGCTCCAAGCCGTCTGTTGCTGTACTGGCCCGGGACCGGCGGCGGCTTGCAACGGTTCGCCAATCGCACGGCGCTGGAATGGCAAGTGTTCAAGATTCAGCCACAGGACCCGGTGCTGTCGTTGCAGCTGACGACCATTGACGCCGACCCGCTGTGGTTCAGCCTTGATCGACAAACCACCGACTTCGAAGAAACAGCCGCGCACATACGCACGCACACCCCTGATGCCGCGCAGGCTGTAGAGCGTGCCGAGCAACTGCAAAAGCTGCGCAAGGCCACCGTGGCCAGCCTGCAAGTCCCGGTGCAAGCGGCACGAAACCTGGCATTCGCACACACCCTGGAAGAACACCGCAGCGTCGCCCTTTTTAGCCTGCGCCCCGCCTGGCTGACCACGTTGCGGCCACCCGAGCGCGCCCGACTCAAGACCGTATTCGAGGCCTGGCTGGTGGCCATGCGCCGCAGTCACGAGCAGCTGGAAATGGCCCTGCCGCCCCGTGACGAATTCACCCGCAAACAGTTGCATGCCCGCCTGCGAACCGACTTCGCGGCCAACGGGCATTTCGACGTGCAACTGGATTTGCCCGACGCGGTCTCGCTAAAAAAACAACTGGCGCACGGCGCAGCCCCCGGCACTCCGCAAAAACTCGTCGCGATCCCCAGCAAAACCCGTAGCAAGCTGTCACTCGAAGCGCTCGCCCAGCTCAATATCGACAACACCCCCTCGATGCAACTGGAACCACTGGCGCTGCGCCTGGGCTTCATGCGGGTGGACGTCACGGCGGCTGACCCCAGCGACCAACAGGCATTGGCCAGCGGCATCACCCTGCCCTGGCTGCGCAAAGTGTTGCCCGAACTGGATCTGCCCCGCGCCTACGAAACGCTGATCCGCGAGGCCTTCAGCGGATCGGACAGCGAGCCTGCCTACGTTTATGAGCATCGCCGCGAATGCCTGCTAGAACCCTGGCGCCTCATGCTGACCTTGCAGGGCACCTGCGCGCACCTGCGCAAACAGATCGACCAGAACGATTGGCAGGTGTTCGACATCGCCATCACCGCCGCGACGCCCCAAGCCTGGGAGGCGGATGGCAAACGCATCGTGCTCCGGCCGGCGTACCTGAGCGCTGGCGGCAAGGACACCCCCAACGACGGACCGACGACCTTGTCCGGCGTGACGTTCATTGAAGAACAGATCAGCCACGTGACCCTGCTTTATTTGCCCGATAGCCCCGACGGTCAGTTCCTGCGTCGTTACGACACGCTGGAGTCGGCCCGCAAGGCCCTGTTCAACCTGTGCCTGCACAGCGAAATGGTCGCGTATCTGGCCGGGCGGGCCTTGCACGGCAAGGTGCCGGCTCACATCAGCCGCATCGATCAGGCCGTGCTCAAACACTTCGACGCCATGATCGGCGTCGGAATACCCTGGCCGAAAACGACCTCCCTGGCGGCGCATCTGCTCGATGCTCACATGGGACGCCTGATCGAAGCCCATCGCGGCACATCACGCGCCAACGATGCGCTGTACCTGGAGCGCTATGCCCTCAGCGGTCCGAGGGCATTCAATTACATGAAGATGGCTTTGGGCGTGGTGCCCTTCGTCGGCACGGGGGTGGCGCTTTACGATGCCTGGAACAGCGCGAACAAGGCCGTGGCCGCTTTTTTGCGCGGTGCCGTGGGTGACGGGCTGACGGAAGTCGAGTCAGTGCTGTTGTCATTGATCGACGCGGCCATGGACCTGGCGCCCGGTGAGTTCACCACCTCGTTGATTGCAAGCGAGGTCCGCGCCCTGACCCGTGCCCGACAGCTGCGCGCACTGGCCAGCAGCAGCGCAGCGTTGCACACGCCCTCGATACGTCAGGCCCGCCACGTGGCCAGACGCTTCGTCGGCTATGAGTATGAACAACCGATCTCGCTGGTCGGTCTGCACCCGGCCAGCCATGGCCTTTACCGCAACATCTACCGGCACGCCGACGGCGACTTCATCGTGCGTCAGGGCCGCATCTTTCAGGTACAGCGCAGCAACGATTCGCGTAACTGGCGCCTGCGCGGCACCCGCCGAGCCACTTACAAACAGCCGATTGCGCTGGATGAAACGGGGCAATGGGACACCTGGTTCGGCGTCTACGGCACCACGGTCGAAGGCGGCGGGCTCGGCGGCGGCGCCATGCTCGGGCACATGGCCGACGCACTCGATCCGCTCTGGCCGCAGGCCATTCGCCAGCGATTGCCGCGCTGGTGGGCTGATCAGGTCTATCGCCGTCATAACCAACTGACCAACGCCGCCGATGACCTGTCCGTGCGCCTCAACGAGCAGGTTTCACGCAGCAGCACCACCATCGAAAGGTACATCGACAGCCCGGTGGCCGAGCGCCCCTCACTGATGGCCGCTGCCGAGGCGGCGTGCAAAGCGGACATTGAAATGGCCGGCCGGCATTACCGTACCCTGGAAGATTTGCGGCCCCTGACCCACGGCAACAAACGCCGGATGCTGATCGAAATGCAAAGCAACAACGCGGTGCTGCTGGCTGACCGCTACAAACATCGCGTGTACTTCGCCAACCATCGGGGCGACCCGATCCTCGCCCGAATCGAAGGGCTGACGGACCGCCTGGACCATCTGGCGCCGGATGCCAGCAGCCAGCGCCTGGACATTCTGGCGCAGACCCGCCAGACGCGTGTCGAGCTGTTGCAGCAACTGGACGAAATCGAAGACCTGATGCTCGACCTCAATCACTGGTACGAGCGCATCACAGTCAGTTCGCACCGCACAGAGCTCAAGCCCGAAGTCACGATGCTCAACGGGCGCCTCAGCGAAGCCAACCTGCTTTATCTGAAAACCGGTCACTTGCTGGAAACCGTCAAGCGTTTCGACAGCATCGGCGATGTGTCCTGGCTGTATCTGCATGGCCAGGCCGAAGGCCTGCGAGCCAAGGTCGATCGCGCCCTGTTCACCCAATTCAGCCTGCCCGAAGTCAGCTTGAGCAAGGCACAGCGCAACCGGATCCTCCTGGACTGCCTCGAGCTGTACAGTCAGTTCCGGCGTGAAATGAAGGTCTGGACGTCCAGCTACCCGCAACACTTTTACCTGGATGCGGTTGAACCGCTGCTGACGGGCATCGACAAGATGGCCGAACGGGCACGCAAGGGCATTGAGCTGCCAACGGCCGCCACGCCTGCGGGCCGCAGTGACAAGAAAGTCTTTACGAGCGAAGACGGCCAGTTGCTGATCGGCGTCGAACGCTGGGAACCGACCACCCAAAAACACCAGTACGTGATGACGGGGCGCGGCGGTTACGACGAAATCTGGGAACAGGGCAGCAACGGCAAATTCCGTCTGTTGAACCCACAAGCATCGGCGCCGGTTCAAACGGATCTGGCGACATTGGTGGCCGACGCCCGGGCACGTCTGCACTACCAGCCGACGTACCAGGCCAAGGTCCAGGCGTATGCCGGGCAAGACATGCTGCCGGTCGACCTGGAACACATGATGATCAGCGAAGCCGACGAACTGCTCCGTCGCGCCGTGCTCATAGAGCAAGCCTCCGCCACCCACCCGCTCATTCAACAGCTGCGCGACAAGGCGGGCGAACTCAGAGCCCTCGGACGGCAACTGCGTACCCGGCAATCCCTGAGCAGCCGTAAACCGACTGACGGAATGCTCGACGACCTCATGGGGCAAAACACCGATGCGGTGACGCTCATCGACATCCGCAAGAACCAGCCTTTGCAGCGCCTGGGCAAACGTGCGGATGGGCGCAACGACTTCATGCAGGAGTATGAAATACGCGACCTGAGCCACACCCCGGCGCAGCTGCTGTGGTACGCGCACTTCCATTATTCCGACGCAAACCCTGGGTTCAGGCAGTTCGAGAAGGCGCACCTGAAACTGCCGGAGCACCGGTTCGTGACCCACGCCGACAATGCCGCGCTGCCCTACGCCGACATCGGCAAACAGTCCCCGGCGCTCAAACACTTCGAGCACCTCTAGAACGTAAAACGGGAGCGGTGTGTCCGCTCCCGTCCGGGTGTTTACGCCAACTGGCTTCGCAGTTGCCGCGCCGCCGCCACCATGTTGACCAATGCCGCTTCGGTCTCGGGCCACGCCCGCGTCTTCAAGCCGCAATCGGGGTTGACCCACAACCGCTCGGCAGGAATGCGCTTCGCGGCTTTGCTCATCAACTTGACCATCTCGGCGGTGTCCGGCACACGTGGCGAGTGGATGTCGTAGACGCCCGGCCCGATGTCGTTCGGGTAATCGAAAGCTTTGAACGCCTCCAGCAACTCCATGTCCGAGCGCGAGGTTTCGATGGTGATCACGTCGGCGTCCATGGCCGCGATGGACTCGATCACGTCGTTGAATTCGCTGTAGCACATGTGGGTATGAATCTGGGTTTCGTCGCGCACCCCGCTGGCGCTCAAGCGGAACGCTTCCACCGCCCAGTCCAGGTAGTGCGGCCATTGTGCCCGGCGCAGCGGCAGGCCTTCGCGGAACGCAGCTTCGTCGATCTGGACGATTTTGATGCCGGCGGTTTCCAGGTCCACCACCTCGTCGCGCAGGGCCAGCGCCAACTGCTGCGCCTGGATCTTGCGTGACACGTCTTCACGGGGGAACGACCACATCAGCATGGTCACGGGGCCGGTGAGCATGCCTTTCATGACCTTGTCGGTCAGGCTCTGTGCGTAAGTGATCCAGTCGACCGTCATCGCCTTCGGACGGCTGAGATCGCCATAAATGATCGCCGGTTTCACACAGCGCGACCCGTAGCTCTGCACCCAGCCGAAACGGGTGAACAGGTAGCCGTCCAACTGCTCGGCGAAGTATTCGACCATGTCGTTGCGTTCGGCTTCCCCGTGTACCAGCACGTCCAGGCCCAGGCGTTCCTGGACTTGCACCGCGTGGCGGATTTCGCTGTGCATGGCGTCGGTGTAATCGTTGGCCGACAGCTTGCCTTGCTTGAACGCCTGACGCGCCAGACGGATCGAACCGGTCTGCGGAAACGAACCGATGGTGGTGGTCGGGAACGCCGGCAGCTGCAAGCGCGCGCGCTGCTGTTCGATGCGTTTGGCGAACGGTGAATGACGTTGGCTGTGCGCTGCATCGATGGCAGCGATTCGGGCCTGAACTTCAGCTTTATGAATACGTGGCGATTGCGCACGACTGGCCTGAATCGCCCGGCTCTCGGCCAGTGCCGCGTGCACTTTGGGCGATTGCGGGTCGTTGAGGGCATCGCGCAGCACCGCGATCTCGCCGCACTTTTGCACGGCGAAGGCCAGCCAGGATTTCAGTTCCGGGTCGAGCTTGTCTTCGCGCTCCAGGTCCACCGGGCTGTGCAGCAGCGAGCAGGAACTGCTGACCCAGAGGTTGTCGCCGAAGCGTTCCTGCGCCGATTGCAGTTGCGCGAGAACAGGCTCCAGTTCGCAGCGCCAGACGTTGCGACCGTTGACCAGCCCGACCGACAGAATCTTGTAGGTCGGCAGGCGATCCAGCACCTGACCGAGTTGATCCGGCGCACGCACCGCGTCGATGTGCAGGCCTTGCACCGGCAGGCTCACGGCCAGGCCAAGGTTGTCTTCCAGCCCGCTGAAGTAGGTCGCCAGCAGTTTTTTCAGCGGCGAGTATTGAAGGATGTGATAGGCGCGTTCGAAGGCATTTTTCCAGGCTTGCGGCAGGTCGAGGGTCAGGATCGGCTCGTCGATCTGCACCCATTCCACACCCTGCTCGGCGAGACGCACGAGGATTTCGTTGTACACCGGCAGCAGGCGTTCCAGCAGCTCGAGTTTGTCGAAGTCGTTGCCTTTGGCTTTGCCCAGCCACAAGTAGGTCAGCGGGCCGATGATCACCGGTTTGACGTTGTGGCCCAGGGCCTTGGCTTCGTCGACTTCGTCGAACAGTTGTTCCCAGCTCAGCTTGAATGGCTGGTCAGCGCTGAATTCCGGGACCAGGTAGTGGTAGTTGGTGTCGAACCACTTGGTCAATTCCTGGGCGTATTGCGCTGTGGAATGTTCGCCGCCGCAGCAGCTTGCGGTCGCGCCTCGGGCCATGGCGAACAGCGTGTCGAGGGTCGGCAGGCCGCGCTCATCCCGGGTGCTGTCGAAACGCTCGGGAATCACTCCGAACGCCAGGGAATGCGTCAGGACCTGGTCGTACCAGGCGAAGTCGCCGACCGGCAGCAGGTCGATGCCGGCGTCTTTCTGCAACTGCCAATGGGTGGCGCGCAATTGGCGACCGACGCTGTTCAGCGCGTGCTGATCGAGGTCGCCCTTCCAGTAGGATTCGAGGGCTTTTTTCAGTTCGCGGTCAGCGCCGATGCGCGGAAAACCTAATGTGTGGGCCAGAGCCATGGTGTGTTTCTCCCTGTAAAAGATGGCGCTATTGTCGACAGCCCAACCAACATGAGACAAACTCAACCTTTTCGTGTTGATCACAAGTTTTCCTCATGGAGCCAGCCGGTGCTTGAAATCCGTCACCTGAAGACCCTGCACGCCTTGCGCGAAGCCGACAGCCTGGTCGATGCCGCCGACCGGCTGCACCTGACGCAGTCCGCCCTGTCCCACCAGTTCAAGGAACTGGAGGAGCGCATGGGCATGCAGTTGTTTGTGCGCAAGACCAAACCGGTGCGCTTCACCAGCGCCGGTTTGCGCCTGCTGCAATTGGCCGACGCCACTCTGCCGCTGCTGCGTGGCGCCGAGCGCGACATCGCGCGGTTGGCCGGCGGCACCGCCGGGCGCCTGCACATGGCAATCGAGTGCCACAGCTGTTTCCAGTGGCTGATGCCGACCATCGACCAGTTCCGCGATGCGTGGCCGGAAGTCGAACTCGACCTGGCCTCGGGCTTCGCCTTCGCGCCGCTGCCGGCCCTGGCTCGCGGTGATCTGGACTTGGTGGTGACCTCCGATCCGCTGGAAATCGCCGGCATCACCTACGTGCCGCTGTTCACCTATGAGGCGATGCTGGCGGTCGCCAATCAGCACAAGTTGGCGAGCAAGGCCTACGTCGTGCCCGAAGACTTGCTCACGGAAACCCTGATCACTTACCCGGTGGAACGTGATCGGCTGGACATCTTCACCCGCTTCCTCGAACCGGCCGACATCGAACCGGCGCAGGTGCGCACCTCGGAGCTGACGGTGATGATGATGCAGTTAGTCGCCAGCGGACGCGGCGTGTGCGGCATGCCGCATTGGGCGCTGCACGAATACAGCTCACGCGGTTACGTGAAAGCCAAGCGGCTGGGCGAAAAAGGCTTGTTTGCGACGCTGTACGCGGGCATTCGCGCCGACATGCTGGATGCGCCGTACATGCGCGATTTTTTGCTGACGGCGAAAGATACGTCGTTCTCGACACTCGATGGTGTGAGCGCTGTTCGCTGATCAATTTTTCTGACAGCCCCCATTTACTGTGGCGAGGGGGCTTGCCCCCGTTCGGCTGCGCAGCAGTCGTAAATCTGGGGAATGCGGTTTACTTGAGGAAATCGGTGGATGGTTTTAGGGCTGCTTCGCAGCCCAACGGGGGCAAGCCCCCTCGCCACAGTAGCGTTTACACTTCAGGTTCCGCAGTGATCTCACGCCACATATGGATTTTGTCGAAGTAATCCTCGCCGACCCGCACCGCCAGCGGTTCCAGGCCGAACTGGATGAAGCCGCAACGCTGGTACAGGTTGAACGCGGCGTCGTTGCCGGCGGTGACGGTGAGCTGAATGAGTTTCAGCGAAGGATGGTTTTGCGCCTCGGCCAGCACGGCTTGCACCAGTTCAAAACCCAAGCCGTGCTGACGAAAATCGGCCGACACGTACATGCCGAACAGGGTTGCCTTGTGCCGGGCCTTTTCCCGGGGTTCAAAAGCAAGGCCGACGATGCCGGCCAACGTTCCTGCTTCGAACGCACCCAGCACCACATCCAGCTTGCTGGTCAGGCGCGACTCCCACCAACTCAACGGCATCGCCGCGCGCTCACGCACGCTGGAGGTGAAGGCCTGCGGATGCAAGTCGTAGGCTTCGAGCATCAGTGCCCGATAGTCCAGCGCATGGCTGGCATCCAGCCGTTCGATCCACATGTTCACGCCACCCTTCGTTGCTCAAGCATCAGCCGCACCGCCAGCGCGGCCAACACAAAACCCATGAAATAACGCTGCACTGCCAGCCAGGTCGGGTTGCTGACGAACCACGAGGCGATGCCCGCCGCGAACAGCGCGATCAGCAGGTTGACGCAGAAACTGACGCTGATCTGCGTCAGGCCAAGAATGAGGCTTTGGGTAAACACCGAGCCATGCTCAGGGCTGATGAACTGCGGGAACACCGACAGATAGAACACCGCGATCTTCGGATTCAACGCACTGGTGAGAAAGCCCATGGTGATCAGTTTGCGCGACGAATCCGGCGGCAACTGCTGTGCTTCAAACGGCGACCGCGCACCGGGCTTGACCGCCTGCCAGGCCAGCCACAGCAAGTACAACGCGCCGGCCCATTTCAACACTTCATAGGCCATCGGCACGGCCAGAAACACCGCGGTCAAACCGGCAGCGGCGGCGAACAAGTGCACAAAAAATCCCGCGACCACGCCGAGCAGTGACGTGACCCCGGCCTTGCGCCCCTGGCAGATCGAACGGGAAATCAGGTAGATCATGTTCGGCCCTGGCGTCAGCACCATCAGCAACGCGGCGGCGGCGAAAATCAGCACGTCTTGAAGCGGGATCATGGGGCGGTCCTTGGTCCGTGGACGCTCAGCCGGTGGCGATAAGCGAAGCCCGATAAAACGGCAGGATCAGGTCCCGTGTCAATGGCGCCAAGCTGACATCGCCGTCGGTGGCCGGATCGATCCAGCGCACCTCTTCAATCTCCGCAGCAGGCGAAACCGGCGTATCAATCGTCAGCAAAAACAGCTCGGCCTGTACCACGAAACCCGGCTCGTTGGCGGCCGGCGCCGAGAACTGCCCCAGGTAAGTGGCAAGCGCGGGCTCGATGATCAACGCCAATTCTTCTTCCAGCTCACGGGCCAGAGCCTGAACCGGTTGCTCATGGGCTTCGATCTTGCCACCCGGTTGCATGAAAGCTTCGGTGCCGCGTTTGCGTACCAGCAAGGTGCGGCCGTCGGGACCGATCAACAGCGCGGCGGCGATGCGGATGATGCGGGGGGAAGTGGCGGTGGAAAAGGTCATGGATCTGAAGGGCCCTGGGTGAAAGACGCAAAGGATCACATCGATGCCGGGGCGTCGTCACGAGGAAAATAGCTGTCCCCCCCACAGGGGTTCAGTGTTGCGCCTGGACCACCGGACTCGCCTCGAGGCTTGCACCCTCCACGTCTTCAGGCACTTTCACAAAAACGCTGTATTTCGCTCCTTCCATCGCCTCGAACGCGATCAGTTTCTCCACCAGCAGCCCACTCAGCACCTTGCCCGCATTGAGCAGCAGCATGCCGTTATCCGCATTGAGGTTGCGCGCCAGAATCATGCCGGCCACCAGGTCCCGGGGAGTCAGTACCTTGACCGTCGGATCGGCCAGCGACACATCGCTCAGGTAGGCGGCGCAGACCTGAATGAAGTCCTCCACCAGATCAGGATCGTAGAGACGACCGGCGTACTGGCGGATATAAACCAGGGCTTCATCGCTGTTCATCTGGCGCTCAAGGATCAGCCCACGCTGCAACTCGATGAAATCCACCGCCAGTTTCAGCCACCGCGAACCCAGCGGAATCGCCTCGCCCTTGAGCCGGTCGGGGAAACCCGTGCCATCCCAGCGCTCCTGATGGTGAAGGATCAGGCGAGCGGCATCTTTCATCGGATCGAGGGTCATCAGCAGCGATTCGCTCTGCTTCGGATAACCGCGATAGCGTTCCTTATCGCTGTGGTACAGCAGGTCAGCAGGCGCGGTCAGCATGCTGTCGGTCCAGCTCAGCTTGCCGATGTTATAGAGCGCCGCGGCCATGGTCAGGTCGCGGGTACTGCCTTCGTCCAAATCATGACGTTTGCAGTACACCCGCACCAGTTCGATGATCTGCCGGTTCGTCTGCTTGGCCGGCGGCAAACGCAGGTTGGCCAGCAGCGAAAACACCTCGGTGCCGGTGACGTAGCTGTGTTTAAGCTCTTCGTAGGCCAGGTCGAGCATGTCGGCGGTCTGCTGCAGCTCGGCAGTGCGGGACGCGACGCGTTTTTCCAGGGTCGCGTTGAGTAACTTCAATTGCTGGTTCCGGTCCGACGTCTCCTGCACCAGACGCAACCGCTCGCGCTCGGAATGCTGGTAGGCGAGGGATTGGCGTAGCGTCAGCAGCAATTCCTCATCGTTCCAGGGTTTGCTGATGTAGCGGTCAATCTGCCCCTCGTTGATCGCGTTGACGATCATTGTCAGGTCGGCATAACCGGTGAGCAGAATGCGCAGTGTCTCGGGATGGCGCTGGTGAATGTGCGTCAGCAACGTCGCGCCGTCCATATCGGGCATGCGTGCATCGCTTATTACCAGGTCGACGGGCTGTTTCGCCATGATATCGAGGGCCTGGGCTCCGCTGGTGGCCAGCAGCACGTCGTAGGGCTGGCCGCGCAAGAGCCGGCGCAGACTATTGAGGATCGATTCCTCATCGTCGACCAGCAAAACCGTGGGTTTATAGCTGACAGTCGTGGGCAGTTGCTCTTCCATGGCATTACCTCAAGCGAATCGGGCATTGTTGCGTCAGTCATCAGCCAGAACATTCCGTTTCTGGCCATGCCTGAGCTACAGGCTAGATGATTTTCAGCCAGGCCCGTGGAAATGATTCCTTTGCGTCGGCCGGGCGAAGTGCTCCACGGGCGACTATGCTCTGTTCACTCGGATCCATTATCTGCACCGTTGCCATGTGATCAGGGAAAGGAATCCCCAAATGAGCACAGCGCACCACACTGCTACCGCTACCGGCGTAGGCCTATGAATACGCTGCTGGAGCGGACCAACCGTCGGATTCTTATCGTCGACGACACCGCTTCGATTCATGCGGACTTCAGCAAGATCCTCAGCCCGCTATCGACCGATGACGATGAGCTGATCAACGCTGAAAAAACCCTGTTCGGGACCCAAGCGACCGCCCCCCTGCAAAGTTTCATGCTCGATTCTGCCTTCCAGGGCCTCGAAGCACTGGACAAGGTCGAGCGAGCGCTGGTCAACGAGCAGCCCTACGCGATGGCCTTCATCGATATGCGCATGCCGCCGGGCTGGGACGGCCTGGAAACCATCGAGCGGCTGTGGCAGGTCGATCCCAAGCTGCAAGTGGCGCTATGTACCGCTTATTCCGACTATTCCTGGGAAGACATCGATGAACGCCTGGAGCTGGGCGATCGGCTGCTGATCCTCAAAAAACCTTTTGATGCCATCGAAATCCGTCAACTGGCCAGCGCCCTCACCGCCAAATGGCAGATGACCGAAGACGCCGAACTGAAGATGTCGCTGCTGGAACAGGCCGTCGAAGAACGCACCCGGGAGCTGTCCGACGCCAACATAATCGTGCAGAACAGCCCGACCATTCTCTATCGGCTACGGGGCGAACCGTCGTTTCCGCTGATGTACATCTCCCACAACATCACCAAATACGGTCACGTCGCGGCGAACCTGGTCGCCTCGGCCAACTGGGCCCAGGAGTTGATCCATCCCGACGATCAATCGAAAGTCGACATCGCCATGGCCCAGGTGCTGGACCGTCATGCAGCGGGTGCCTCCATCGAGTTCCGGATGCGCACCGGCGACGGTGCCTGGCGCTGGGTCGAAAACCGCTACATCCCGGTGCGCGACGATGAAGGACGTTTGCTGGAAGTCGAAGGCATCATCATCGACGTCACTGAACGCAAGGTCGCCGAAGAGAAAATCGCCCTGCTGGCCCGAACCGACGGACTGACGGGGCTGGCCAACCGTGCCACCTTGATCGAGCGCCTGCACCAGGCGTTCGCCGCCGCGCGCCGCGGCGCTACTCCGTTCGCGATGTTCTACCTGGACCTCGATCACTTCAAACGGATCAACGATACCCTCGGTCATCCGGTCGGCGATCTGTTGCTGCAGGAAGTGGCGCGGCGCATCAAAGCCTGCGTGCGCGAAAACGACCTGGTCGCCCGCCTCGGCGGCGACGAGTTCGCCATCCTGCAACTGGACGTCAGCGACCCGACCCAGTCGGCGGCGTTGGCCGGCAAGGTCCGCGATACGCTGGTGCTGCCCTACTCGCTGGCCGGCAACGACGTGCGCGTATCGGTCAGCATCGGCATCAGCAGCTATTCGCCGCTCATCACCAGCGCCGAAGGCCTGCTGAACCAGGCCGACATGGCGCTCTATCGCTCCAAGGAAAAGGGCCGCAATCAGTACCACTTCCATTCCGAGGAGATCAATCAGGAGGTGGTCGAGCGCATGACCATCGCCAGCGACTTGAAGGCCGCCATCGAACATGGAGAACTCGAACTCAATTACTGGCCGGAAGTCGATCTGAGCAGCGGCAAGATTCTCGGCATGGAAGCCCAGGTCAGCTGGAACCACCCCCAGCGTGGCTTGCTGGAAGCGCCGGCGTTCCTGCCGACCGCGGAAAAAACCGGCGCCATCATCGCCCTCGGTCATTGGGTGCTGGATCGCGCCTGCCAGCAAATGCGCCAGTGGCGCGACGAAGGGCGTGGCGCCGCCGGTGATTGCCATCAAGCTGTCCCTGGCCCAACTGAAAAGCGGATCCGAGCTGATCTACGACGTACTGCGCACCACCGCGCGCTGGGAATTGTGCGTTTGGGACCTGCGCTTCGATGTCACCGAAGCGACCCTGGCCCAGACCAAATGGACCCATAACGATGTGCTGCCGCGCCTGCGTGAGCTGGGAGTGAAGATCGCCATCGACGACTTCGGCACCGAATACTCCTCGTTCGACTACCTCAAGACCTATCAGGTCAATCACCTGAAACTCGCCCAGGCCTTCATCGACACCGCTGCCCGCGACCCGGCGAGTGCCAACACGTTGCGCGCAATCATCAACTTCGCTCGCGAAGTAGGGATTGGAATCATTGCCGAAGGTGTCGAAACCCAGGAACAGCGTAATTCGCTGATGGCCACAGGCTCGCCAATGAACGCTCAGGGTTACTTTTTCAGTAAAGCGGTCAGCAGCCAACAAGCCGCCCAATTGCTCAAAGCCGGCAGCATCATGCCCCCGATCCACCACACCGGACCGATTCAGGACAATCCGCACGCCACGGAGGGCAACGAATGAAAGCTCCGTCCGTCCAGACCAACCGGCGCATCCTCATCATTGACGACACGCCGTCGATCCATCAGGACTTTCGCAAGATCCTCGGCCCCGACACCGAAGACGAACAGCTCCTCGCCGGCACTGAAGAGGCGCTGTTCGGCACGCAACAGCAGGCTCGGCTCACCTTCCAGCTCGATTCCGCCTACCAGGGCCAGGAAGCCCTCGAAATGGTCAAGCGAGCCCAGGACGAAGGGCGTCCCTACGCCGTGGCGTTCATCGACATGCGCATGCCGCCGGGCTGGGACGGGCTGGAAACCATCGAGCAACTCTGGAAAGTCGACCCGCATCTGCAAATCGCGCTGTGCACCGCCTATTCGGATTACAGCTGGGAGGACATGGCTGAACGGCTGGAGTTTGGCGACCAGTTGCTGGTGTTGAAAAAACCCTTCGACAGTCTGGAAATCCGCCAGATGGCCAGCGCCCTGACCTGGAAATGGCAGATGACCCAGGACGCGGAGACGAAAGTGCAGAGCCTGGAGGAAACCATCGAGGCGCGGGTCCACGAACTGCTCAAGGTGTCCCACCTGCTGCAATACGACGTCTTGACCGAGTTGCCTAACAGCACGTTGCTGGGTGATCGGCTGAATCAATCCCTGGCGTTGTCCCGCCGCCATGACAAGCAACTGGCGGTGGTGTTTCTGGGTCTTGATCGCTTCAAGCGCATCAACAATGCCCTGGGCCATCCGGCCGGTGACGAGATGCTCAAGCGGGTCGGGCAAAGCCTGGTGTCCACGGTGCGCGAATCCGATTCGGTGTTTCGCTACGGTTCTGATGAGTTCGTGGTGATCCTCGCCGATATCCACCATCCCCTGCAGACCAAAGGCATCGCCGAAAAACTCTTGAACGCCATCGGCACGCCCCAGCACATCGCCGGCCATGACCTGAGCGTGACCGCCAGCCTGGGCATCAGCATCTACCCCGATGATGGCTTCGATGCCATCGCACTGATCAAGAAAGCCGAGACCGCGATGCGCAACGTCAAGGAAAGCGGCCCCAACGACTTCCGCTTTTTCATCGAAGAAATGAACCAGCGCGCCCGGGACCAGCAGACCATCGAGTCGGGCATTCGCCTGGCATTGGAGCGGGACGAATTTGTGCTGCATTACCAGCCCAAGCTCGACCTGGGCACCGGTGAGGTGGTGGGTGCCGAGGCACTGATCCGCTGGCTGAAACCGGGGGATGGCTGGGTCTACCCGTCGGATTTCATTGGCGTGGCCGAAGACAGCGGCCTGATCGTGCCGTTGAGCAAATGGGTTCTGCGCCAGGCCTGTCGACAAGCCTGCGCCTGGCAGGCGCAGGGGCTGCCGAGGCTGTGCATGTCAGTCAATGTGTCGGCCATCGATTTCCGCCAACGAGGTTTTGTCGAAGGCATTGAGCTGGTCCTCGAACAAACCGGTCTGGACCCGTCGTTGCTGGAGCTTGAAATCACCGAAGGCGTGCTGATGCAGAACGTCGATACCACTGTCACCGCCCTGAAGCGGATCAAGGCACTGGGGGTGCGGCTGGCCATCGACGACTTTGGCACCGGTTATTCCAGCCTGAGTTACCTGCGACGTTTTCCCATCGACGTGCTGAAAATCGATCAGTCGTTCATTCGCGGCCTGAGCCGTGACAGCAATGACGCAGCCCTGGTCAGCGCCATCATCAGCCTGGGCAAGAGCCTCAAGCTGACCATCATCGCCGAAGGGGTGGAAACCCTCGAACAGCTGGATTTCCTCAAGGCCCATCAATGCGAGGAAGGCCAGGGTTACTACTTCAGCAAAGCCGTGGCCCCGGACGCCTTTGTGCAGTACCTGACGTCGGTGAACTCCCCGCCCCCTGCCGCCACATGATCGATAAGCAGCGACACACGGGCTATCAGCCAAGGAACTACAAGATGTCGCCATTTCTTCACCGTCTGCTTCTGTTGCCTCTGCTCGGGCTCTGCCTGACGGCCAGCGGCGCGCCACTGGACGAGCCGCTCAAACCGCTGCCGGCCGTGCCGCAGCAAAACCCTCTGCGCGTCGAACTCGGTCGCCAGTTGTTCAATGAGCCACGCTTGTCGGTCAACAACAGCCTGTCCTGCGCCAGTTGTCATCGACTGGAGAACGGCGGTGCCGACAATAAGGCGTTTTCCATCGGTTTCGCGGGCCTTCCGGTGGGGGTTAACACCCCCAGCGTGTTCAACGCCAGCCTGAACTTCCGGCAATTCTGGAACGGCCGCGCCGACACCCTGGAAACTCAGATCCACGAAGTGGTGCAGAGCCCCAGTGAAATGGGCAGCAACTGGGAACACGTGGTGCAAATGCTGTCCGCCGATGCGGCCTATCAAACCTCGTTCGGTGAGGCCTACCCCGACGGCGTGACCATGAGCAATGTGCAAAACGCCCTGACCACCTACGAGCGCACGCTGATCAGTGCCAACTCACGCTTCGACCAATACCTGCAAGGCAATACCGACATTCTCAGCAGCGACGAGAAGTACGGGTACCAACGCTTCAAGGACTACGGCTGTATCGCCTGCCATCAGGGGGTCAACATCGGCGGCAACATGTTCCAGAAGTTCGGCGTGATGGGTGATTATTTCAAAACCCGAGGCAACGTTACCGAAACCGACCTGGGCCGCTACCTGGTCACCAAGGACGAAGAGGACCGCAACGTGTTCAAGGTCCCGAGCCTGAGGAACGTCGCCGTAACCGCGCCGTACTTTCACGACGGTTCGGCCAAAACCCTCGACGAGGCCGTGGACGTGATGTTCACGTTTCAGCTGGGGCGCATCCCCTCCGCCGAGGACAAGGTGCTGATCATCAAATTCCTCAAGACCCTGACCGGCGAATGGGAGGGCAAGCCATTATGAAAATGTCCCGCCGACGCAGTTTGGCGCTCCTCGGTATCGTGGCCGTGATACTGGCCTCGACACTGCTGTTTCTGTACCTCAAATCCAACTCGAACCAGACGTCGACGTACACGGAGTCCCGGGATCTGATTTCCCGAATGAAACAGCTGAATGCGCAGTGGGAAACGGAAATCCTCAAGGCCAGGATCGCGATCAACCACAACTACGATCCGCTGGTTACGCCGCTGGCCGAGATGACGTCACTGTGGGATCGGTTCGACACGATGAAATCGAATCACAGCCGTAGCGACTCGCCCGCCTGGCAGGCCAGCCATGATGCGTACCTTGGCGCCATCGAGGAAAAGACCCGGCTGGTGGAGCGGTTCAAGTCCCACAATGCCGTATTGCGCAACTCACTGGCGTATATGCCGACCGCCGAAGACGACATTCAGCAACCCCTCGCCCAGTTGCAGGACGTAGACAAACTGCAACTGCAATACATCGCCAACGACACCTATGACCTCGTCCTCAGCACCATGGAGTTCGCCATGGTCATCTCTGACGACAAGGCCGCCGAAATCCTCGTGGGGTTAGGCAAACTGCAAGTGAACAAACTGCGACTGCCGGAGCCATTGCACGGTCCGCTGGATGTTCTCAGTAATCACATCGAGCTGATCCTGCGTGAACAACCGGTGGTCAACCGCTTGCTGGAAAACATTGAGGCCACTCCCGTGGCCGACCGGCTGGACGACATCACCAATCTGCTGAACAACGATCAGCAGCGTACCGATGCGATCGACCAGCGTTATCACTTTTACATGCTGGTGTTTTCGGTGCTGCTGGTGATGTTGCTGGTGTACCTGGCGATTCATTTGATGCGCAGTTTCACCGTGATCAATCGCGTCAACAAAGCCCTGAATACCGCCAATGATGACCTCGAAAAACGGGTCGAAGAACGCACCCGCGAGCTCAAGGATACCCAGAGCGAACTGCTGGACACCGCGCGTCAGGCCGGCATGGCCGAAATCGCCACCAATGTGTTGCACAACGTCGGCAACGTGCTCAACAGCGTGAACATCTCCGCCGACCTGGTTAGCCGGAAACTGCGCAACAGCAAGGCCCAGGGGTTGGGCAAGGCGATGCAGTTGATTAACGAACACCAGAGCGACCTGGGTACTTTTCTGGCGCAGGACGAGAAAGGCAAGTTGCTGCCCGGCTACCTGAATCAACTGGTGGATGCCATTGCGCTCGAACAACAGAGCATGACCGAGGAACTGGCCCGACTGACCAAAAGCGTCGACCACATCAAGGACATTGTCGCCACCCAGCAATCCTACGCCGGCGCCAACAGCCTGATGGAACCGCTGCACATCAGCGAACTGCTGGAAGACGCGCTGCGCATGAACGCCGGCGCCCTGACCCGGCACCAGGTCACAGTGGTCAAGGAGTACAACGAAGTGCCGCAGGTCATGGGCGACAAACACCGGTTGCTGCTGATCCTGATCAACCTCATCAGCAATGCCAAATACGCCATGTCCGACCTCAGCAATCGTCCGCGACAGATGACCCTGGGGGTGAAAATAGTCGAAGACGCCACCCTGCAGATCAGCGTCAAGGATGATGGCGAAGGCATCGCGCCGGAGAACATGACGCGCATCTTTGCCCACGGCTTTACCACCCGCAAGGAAGGTCACGGTTTTGGTCTGCACAGCTGCGCACTCGCGGCAATAGAAATGAACGGCCACCTCAGCGCCCACAGCGACGGACCCGGCAAGGGCGCGCAGTTCACCCTGCAGATCCCGCTGAAAACCGTTCCGGAGGAGGCATGAGTGAACTTTCAAACCGGCGCATCCTGCTGATCGACGACACGCCGTCCATTCATGACGACTTTCGCAAGATCCTCACACCGGTTTCGATGCAGCACGTCGAACTGGACGAGATGGAAGCCACGCTGTTTGGCAGTGAAGTCAAATCCACCCGTACCCTGTTCGAGCTGGATTCGGCTTTTGGTGGCCAGGAAGGTTTGGACAAACTCACTCAGGCCTTGCAGGAAAACCACCCCTACGCCCTCGCGTTCGTCGACATGCGCATGCCTGAGGGCTGGGACGGCGCACAGACGATCGAACATCTGTGGCAGGAAGACCCGCGCCTGCAAGTGGTGGTGTGTACCGCGTACTCCGACTATTCCTGGGATGAACTGCTGGACCGACTGCAAGCCCATGATCGTTTGCTGATCCTGAAAAAACCGTCGACAACATCGAAGTCCAGCAGATGGCCAACACGTTGCTGACCAAATGGGAGATGACCGAGCGTGCCTTTGTTCAGATGAGCCACTTGGAGCATCTGGTGGACCAGCGCACCACCGAGTTCAAAGAGGCCAGCGAGGCGTTGCAGCGCGAAATCGACGAGCGCAAACAGCTTGAATCGCAACTGGTGCAATCGGAAAAACTCGCCTCACTGGGGCAATTGGCCGCCGGGGTCGCCCATGAAATCAACAACCCCATCGGCTTCATTTCCTCCAACCTTGGCAGTCTTGACGGCTACTTCAAGCAACTGCAGGAAATGCTCGACGCCTATCGCGAAGCCGAAGAGGCAATGACGTCTACTGAGGTGATCGAACGGCTCGGGCAGTTACGGGAACGGATCGAACTGGAGTTTCTGCGCGAGGACATTCCGTTGCTGATCAAGGAATCCAAGGAGGGCATCAACCGGGTAGGGCAGATCGTCAAAGACCTGAAGGACTTCTCCCGGGTGGATTCCAACCAGGAATGGCAGTGGACCAATCTGCAACAGGGTATCGAATCGACCCTGAACATCGTCGCCAATGAACTCAAGTACAAGGCCGATGTGCTGAAGGAGTATCAGCAACTGCCCGACATCGAGTGCCTGCCGTCGCAAATCAACCAGGTGATCATGAACCTGATCGTCAATGCGTCCCAGGCGATGGGCCCACAGCGCGGCACCATCACCCTGCGCACCGGGCTTGAGGGCGAACGGGTGTGGATCGAGGTGGCTGACACCGGCTCCGGTATTGCGCCGGACAGCCTGCAGAAAATCTTCGACCCGTTCTTCACTACCAAACCGGTGGGCCAGGGGACAGGGCTTGGCTTGTCCCTGTCCTATGGCATCGTGAAGAAACACCGGGGGGATATTTCGGTACGCAGCGAGGTGGGTGCAGGAAGCACGTTTCGAGTCGAATTGCCCGTGCACCAGACAAAACCGGCTGCCTGAACACAATCCAAATGTGGGAGCGGGCCGGCTCGCGAATGCGGTGTATCCGTCGCGAACAATGTCGCCTGACACGGCCCCTTCGCGAGCCTGCCCGCTCCCACGCGGTTCTTCGCTGTCAGGACGTTATGTGGCTTCCTGGAAATCCATCTCCGGAGGCTGTCGACGGAAGCCGCCGGTCAGCACCGCCAGGTACACCACGCCAATCGCCAGCCAGCTCAGGCCCAGGTAAATCGCCAGGTGATCGAGGCTGACCATCAGCCACAAGTCCGCCACCAGGCCGATGAACGGGAACACCAGGAACAGCACCAGTTCGCGCGGGCCTTTTTTCTCGCCGCCGATCCAGTAGTGAAAGATCACCGAGAGGTTGACCAGGCTGAAGGCGAGGAACGCGCCGAAGTTGATGAACGAGGTTGAAGTAGTGACGTCGAGTTTCAGCGCCAGCAACGCTACGACGGCGCACAACAGGATGCTGTTGACCGGGGTGCCGAAGCGTTCGTGCAAGGTGCCGAAGAACGATTTTGGCAGCACGCCGTCGCGGCCCATGGCGAACAGCAGACGCGAACCGCTGGCCTGCGCCGAGAGGCCCGAGGCGAACTGGCCGACGATCAGGCCGATAAGGAAGATCGACACGAACAGGTCGCCCCCGATGTTGCGCGCGATTTCATAGGCCGCCGAGTCGACGTTGTCGAACTGGAACGAGGGATGGGCGATCTGCACAAAGTACGAGACGCTGACGAAGATCAGCCCGCCGATCAGGGTGATCAGCATGATGGCCCGCGGGATGGTGCGGCGCGGATCTCGGGTTTCCTCGGTCAGGGTGCTGACCGCGTCGAAACCGAGGAACGAGTAACAGGCGATGGCTGCGCCGCTCATGATCAGCGGCATTTGCATGTCGCCGTTGAAGAACGGTTTGATCGACCACAACGGGGTGCTCGCATCGCCGCCGACGTAATGGATGCACAGCACCACAAAAGCGATCAATACCAGCGCCTGCACCAGCATCAGCAAGGCGTTGATGCCGTTGGCCAGTTTCAGGCCGACGATGTTGATTGCGCTGGTGATGCCGATGAACGCCAACACCCAGAGCCACTGCGGCACGGCCGGGAACGCGGAGTTGAGGTAAGCGGCGCCGATCAGCCAGATCGCCATCGGCAGGAACAGGTAATCGAGCAGCACCGCCCAACCGGCGATGAAGCCGAGTTTGGGGCTGATGGCTTTGCGCACATAGCTGTACGCCGAGCCGGCCACGGGGAATGCCGACGCCATTCGGCCGTAGCTCATGGCGGTGAAGAACATCGCCACCAATGCCGCAAGGTACGCGGCCGGGACCATGCCAGCGGTGGATTGAGCGAGGATGCCAAAGGTGCCGAGCACAATGATCGGCGTCATGTAGGCAATGCCAAACAGCACCACCGACCCCAATGACAGGGTGCGTTGCAAACGAGCCATGAGCGACTACTCCGAATTTTATTGGATTTATGGCAGAGCCGAGTTCGGCGCAAAGTTTCGGGTGTTCTTTGTTTTTTTGGGGGCCATCGGTCAAGCAGTATGTTGTCTGTCAGGGCCTCTTCGCGGGCAAGCCCGCTCCCACAGGGTTTGTGGTGTACCTAAAATGCGAACTACTGTGGGAGCGGGCTTGCTCGCGAAGGGGCCAGCACAGATAAAGAGCATCCGGATCAGCGCACAGGAATCAGCAACTCCCGCAATCCGCCAGCCTGCTCGACAACCTCCCCCGGCAATTTCAGCCGCTGGTCATCCAGGTAGCGATAGTCCTTGCGTGCCGCGTCCAACCGGCTGAAATCCAGCTCCACCGTAAATTGCCCTTCATCCCGTCCGGCCTCGAACAACACGCTGCCGAGCGGATCCACCAGGGCACTGCCGCCGGCGAACATCAACCCGTCGTCCCCCGCTTCCACCCGGTTGACCATCAGCGCAAACGCCTGATTTTCCTGGGCGCGGGCCATGATCGAGGTGCGGTGGGTCGGGCCGTAGGGGTCCATGTTGCCGTTGGTCACGATCAGCAATTCAGCGCCCAGTTGCGCCAGGGCGCGGGCGGTTTCCGGGAATTCGATGTCGTAGCAAATCAGCAGGCCGACCCGCACACCGTTCCACTCACAGGTGGCGTAACGGTCGCCGGGCTCGAACACGCCGCGATCCGAAGCCCATAAATGCGTCTTGCGGTATTTCAGCGCGATGCCTTCGGGCGTGATCAGCAGCGTGGTGTTGTAGAAGCGGCCGTTGTCGTTCTCGGCCATGCCGATCACCACGGCAATGTTGCGCTTGCGAGCAGCGGCCAGCACCGCGCTGACGGTCGGGCCGTCCAGCGGTTCGGCGGTTTGCGCCACGGTGTCGGCGCTCGGAAAGCCCATCAAGTGGGTTTCCGGGAAGACGATCAGTTGCGTGTCGGCAGCGCTCGCGGCAATCGCCGCCAAGGCACGTTCGAGGTTGTACGCAGTGCCGTTGTCACGGCCCGCCAACTGGGCGAGTTCGACTTTCATCGGTATTCCTTGTTTTTGAGTGCGCCGGGCTGGCAGAAAGATTGCCCGGTTGGTGTCTGTGCGCCAGTATGCGCAGCAAGCCAGCGGCCGGGGAATCACGCTGCTGTGGTAACCCGTTAGGGGTAGACGCATGACACTTTCGTTAGACGACATCGCGTGGCACCGTTCGGTCGGGCAACTGATCGACGCACTGGACAAGCCCAACTTCTGGACGCAACTGGTGCGCCTGCTGGATCAGTACGTGGCCTTCGACAGCTGGGTGGCCCTGCTTTTCAGCGCCGACCAGTACCCACAAGTGTTCGCCGAATGCCCCGCCGAGGACGGCAGCCCCGATCAGTTGTTTCAGGACTATTTGCGCGGTTTGTACTTGCTCGACCCGTTCTACATCGCGTGCCGCGAGCAATCGCGCACCGGGCTCTATCGCCTGTCGGAGGTGGCGCCAGAGCACTTCGAGCTGACCGAGTACTACCAGCGCTACTTTCGGCTGAATGTGGTGGCCGATGAAATCCAGTTCAATTGCCAACTCGAAGGCGACCGCACGTTGTGCCTGTCACTGGGCAGCAAGCAGCGTTTCAGCGGCCAGCAGATTGCCTTGCTGTCGCTGATCCAGCCGTGGGTGCTGGGCCTGTTGCGCCAGCGGTTACCTTATGAAATCAACGAAGTCGTGGCGCTCGCGCCGTCGCCACCGCAACCTGACTGGCGGGTGCAGCTGGAAGCTTCAGTGCAACAACTCAAAGGCGCGCAACTGACAGCGCGGGAGCTGGACGTCGGGCGTTTGATGCTCAGCGGTTGCTCCAGCAAAGAAATCGCCCGTAAGCTGCAAATCTCCGTCGAAACCGTGAAAGTCCATAAGAAACACATCTACAGCAAGCTGGGGATCAAGTCCCAGTCCGAGCTGTTTTCGATATTCCTGCAGGCACAAAATGCCTGAAACACCGCTGATCCGCTGTTCATGTGGGCGCGGGCTTGCTCGCGAAAGCTATCTTTCATTCAACATTGATGTCGACTGGACCAGCGCTTTCGCGAGCAAGCCCGCTCCCACAAGTTCTGTGCATTCACAGATTGCGCTGATAACTACCGAGTCCGAACCCAGGGAAACCGTATGAGCCTGTCACTCCTGAGCCGTTACGCCTTCTTTGCCGCTTGCGTGATTTTTACCCTCGCCAGCCTGCCCTTTCTGCAACATGACTGGCTCTGGCCGATCACCGCCGTCACCGGTGTGCTGAGCCTGATCGGTGTATTCGACCTGCTGCAAACCCCGCACGCGGTGCGGCGCAATTACCCGATCCTTGGCAATATCCGCTACCTGGTGGAAGGCATTCGTCCGGAAATCCGCCAATACCTGCTCGAATCCGACAGCGACGCCCTGCCCTTTTCCCGGGCCCAGCGGTCGCTGGTCTATTCGCGGGCCAAGAACGAGAGCGCCGACAAACCCTTCGGTACGTTGATCGACGTGTATCAGTCGGGTTTCGAATTCATCGGCCACTCGATGCGTCCCGCGCCATTGAGCGACCCGAGCGCGTTCCGCGTCATCGTCGGCGGGCCGCAATGCACCCAGCCGTACTCGGCGTCGGTGTTCAATATTTCGGCGATGAGTTTCGGCTCGCTGAGCGCTAATGCGATTCGCGCATTGAACCAGGGCGCCAAGCTCGGCAACTTCGCCCATGACACCGGCGAAGGCAGCATCAGCGCATACCACCGGGAAAACGGCGGCGACCTGACCTGGGAACTCGGCAGCGGCTACTTCGGCTGCCGCACCGCCGACGGCCGCTTCGACCCGGAACGCTTCGCCGCCCAAGCGCAAACGCCACAAGTGCGCATGATCGAAATCAAGATGAGCCAAGGTGCCAAACCCGGCCACGGCGGCATCCTGCCCAAGCACAAAGTGACCAAGGAAATCGCCGAAACCCGCGGCATCATGATGGGCGAAGACTGCGTCTCGCCGTCGCGGCACAGCGCGTTTTCGACGCCGATCGAAATGATGCATTTCATTCAGCAACTGCGTGAACTGTCGGGCGGCAAACCGGTGGGTTTCAAGTTCTGCCTCGGTCACCCGTGGGAGTTCATGGGCATCGCCAAAGCCATGCTCGAAACCGGCATTCTCCCGGACTTCATCGTCGTCGATGGCAAGGAAGGTGGCACCGGCGCCGCACCCGTGGAATTCACCGACCACATTGGCGTGCCGTTGCGCGAAGGCCTGTTGTTCGTGCACAACACGCTGGTGGGCTTGAACCTGCGCGACAAGATCAAACTCGGCGCCAGCGGCAAGATCGTCAGTGCCTTCGACATCGCCAGCGTGCTGGCCATCGGCGCCGCGCAAGCCGGCATTTATAGTGCCGACGCCAGTGCCAAGACGTACAGCCGCCTGCATGAAATTGCCG
>NZ_JBNNWE010000016.1:0-78623 GCF_050280905.1 Pseudomonas sp. NPDC086278 | reverse complement strand
CAACTACCCGCCCAAAGTCGCGCTGGTGGCCGACTCGCGCCACGCCGCGCAAGCCTTGCTCGACGCACTGTCCCACCACTCGCTGGCCGAGCGCCAGACGAGCTGGAAGTGGAGTTACAGGAAGCGCCGTAGCATACATGACCGCGCTCTACCGAGGGAAACCCTGATTGCACGCCGGCGTGGACAGAGCGGCGCTGCGAGGGCCGTTGGTCGCGGCGCTCAGCCGGTTTGTTCATGGAAGCTAAGCTCTAAATGGGGAGCGAGTCTTATCTTCAATGAGGTGAGGGATGGTTGAGTCACGACAAAAAGCCACAAAGCCGGAGCTGTACGAAAGACTGATTGATCGTCTGGGAATAGCTCTGGACGCTGCAAAAACTGCTGGCCGGCTGCGCGATGAGCGTCCCCTGGAGCTGGAACTGCGTGGCTTGAGCCCTGCAGAGTTCGAATTGGTCAGAGCCTATCTGGACCGCAGTGAACGTGAGACGCAAGGATACTTGTCGGCGGCAGTGAAGCAACTCGAGGCGCCACGTTCGGCCAATATCATCTGGCTCAAGGACAAAGTACAAGGCAGGGACGCGGTAAGGTCCGGTCTCTGCAATTCAAATAAGGGTATTTGAGGTCATGACCCAGCGTTTGAAACATTGTGAAGCATAGTCCTCTCATACCCGTTGTCGCATTGCGTCAACCCACTTAGTCTTCGGGCATCTTTGGAGATGCTCGATGCCTTTTCGTTATTTCGTAAAACAACTTTTATTGCCGCCCGGCATTCTTTTGCTGTTGCTGCTTCTTGCCTGGTGGTTTCGTCGCTCGAGGCCAAGGCTTGCCGGCGTCTGCTTTGCCTTGGGGCTGGGTGGCTTATGGTTGATGAGTTTACCGGTGGTGGTCGAGTGGAGCGCAAAGGCCCTCGAGCGCGAGCCGCCACTGGCCCGCGATGAATGGGCAACGCTGGCGCAGCACGCCGACGCGATTGTCTTGCTGGGTTCGGGGCGTGAGCGTGGCGACCGCGCGTGGGGGAGCGACCAGCCAACCGGTATCGGCCTGCAGCGCGAGCGTTATGCGGCGCGACTGGCAAAAGCGTCAGGCTTGCCAGTGCTGACCAGCGGTGGGCTGCATTACGGCACGCCGCCCAGCGAAGCGAAGTTGATGGCCGATTCAATGCTCGATGATTTCGGTGTCACGGTGCGCTGGCAAGAAGGGCGTAGCCGCACGACGTGGGAAAACGCGCAGATGAGCGCCGAGGTTCTGTTGCCACAAGGGATCAGGCGCGTAGTAGTTGTGACGCAAGCCGCGCACATGCCGCGAGCGGTGTGGAGTTTCAAAAAGGCAGGGTTCGACGTGGTGCCGGCGCCCGTGGGGTTCCTCGGCGGGGACAACGCCCGACCGCTCGGTGGCTGGATGCCGGAGTTCAAATCGATCTGGGAGAACGGCCAGTTGATGAATGAGGCGGTGGGGCAGATCGGGTATTCGATGTTCTATCGCTGAGCCGGAGGGAGAGAGGGCAAGTCCTCTCTCCCTGGGCCGTGTCTAGACGGTCTTCGCCATTCGGTTGGCAATCAATGCCCAGCCAAATAACAGCAGACACACGATGATCAGCGGCCACGAACGCCATTGCAGGTACGGCGTGAGGTTGTGCATCGGCACCACTTCGCCGTACAGGATGCCGCGCTCGAACTGCGGGATCTGCGCGGTAATCTGGCCAAACGGATTTATCAGCCCGGACACGCCGTTGTTGGTCGCGCGGATCATCCAGCGGCCGGCCTCGAGCGCGCGCATCTGCGCCATCTGCAAATGTTGCAGTGGGCCGATGGACGTGCCAAACCAGGTGTCGTTACTGATGGTCAGCAGCAGATCGCTTTGTGCCGAAAGGTTGGCGGCGAAATCCGGGTACACCACTTCGTAGCAGATGAACGGTGCAATCTGGTAACCCTTGGCTTGCAGCATCGGCTGATCGGCAGGGCCACGGGCGAAGTCGGACATCGGTAAATCGAAGAACGCGATCAGCCCGCGCAGCAGGTCCTGCAATGGCACGTATTCGCCGAATGGCACCAGTTTCTGCTTGAGGTAGGTGCCATCGCCTTCACCGACCACGGTAATGCCATTGAAGAAGCGTTTTTCATGACGCACTTCCATGCGCACCGGCACGCCAGTGATCAGCGCGGTTTTACGCTCGGCGGCGAAGTTGCCCATCATGTTCAGGTAGCCCTCGGCGGACTCCTTGAGCACCGGCACGGCGGTTTCCGGCCAGATCAGCAGGTCGGTACGCTTGGCGCTGAAGCTCATGTCGCGGTACAGCGCCAGTTGTGCGTTGAGCTGCGCCGGGTCCCATTTCATGCTTTGTTCGATGTTGCCCTGAATCGCCGCGACGCTCAGCGGTGGGCCCGCCGGGCTGGTCCAGGCGTGTTCTTTCAGCGCCAGACCCGCTACCCACGGGCCGACCAGCAACAACACGCCCGCCGCAATAAAACCCTTGCGACCGCTGCGCACCAGGCGCATGGCGTTATAGATCAGCGCCGCCGTCAGGGCCAGGGTGAAGGAAATCAGCCACATCCCGCCGACAGGCGCGAGCCCGGCCAACGGGCCATTTAGCTGGCTGTAACCGGAATAGAGCCACGGGAAACCGGTGAGGAACCAGCCGCGGAACGCTTCCTGGCCGACCCACAGCGCGGCAAACGCCAGGGCGTCGGCCAGCGGCGCTTCGTTACGGCGCAGCCAGCGCGCCCAGAGCCAGGCGGGCAGGGCAAAAAACCAGGCAATCGCAGCGGTGAAGGCCAGCATCAGCAAGCCGGCCAGCAACACCGAGGCGCCGCCGAAGTTGTGAATGCTGTAGTAGATCCAACTGGTGCCGGCGCCAAACAGGCCGAAACCAAAACACCAGCCACGGCCCAGGGCCTGACGCGGGCTCAGCTCGCGCAACCCGGCATAGAAGAATCCGACCGCCAGCAATGCCAGTGGCCAGATATCGTACGGCGCCAACGCCAGGGTGGTGAGTGCACCGGCCACCACGGCCAGCAGATTACCGGGCCAGCCGGGACGGGTCAGACGGTGCATTTCAATCCTTAGCGGGCAATAGGCGTTAAGCGCAGCAAGTGAATCCGACGGCTGTCGGCGTTAAGAATGCGAAAGCGATAGGGGCCGATTTCAGTGATTTCGTTGCGTTTTGGCAAGTGCCCGAACGCGCTCATCACCAGGCCGCCGACGGTGTCGAACTCTTCGTCCGAAAACTCGCTGTCGAAGGCGTCGTTGAAACTCTTGATCGGCGTCAGTGCCTTGACCAGGAAGTCGCCGCTGGGCAGCGGCTTGATGTAACTGTCTTCTTCGACGTCATGTTCGTCTTCGATGTCGCCGACGATTTGTTCCAGCACGTCTTCAATCGTCACCAGACCCGCCACGCCGCCGTATTCGTCGATGACGATGGCCATGTGGTTGTGGTTGGCGCGGAATTCACGCAGCAGCACATTCAGGCGCTTGGACTCCGGCACGAAGGTGGCCGGGCGCAGCAGGTCCTTGATGTTGAAGCTGTCGCCGTTCTCCTTGAGGATCAACGGCAGCAAGTCCTTGGCCAGCAACACGCCCATCACGTCATCGTGGCTTTCGCCGATCACCGGATAGCGCGAGTGGGCCGAGTCGACCACCGCAGGCAGGAACTCGCGAGGCGTCTGGGTCGCCTTGATGCTGATCATCTGCGAGCGCGGGACCATGATGTCCCGTACTTGCAGGTCAGCCACCTGGATGGCGCCTTCGACGATGGCCAGCGCTTCGCTGTCCAACAGTTTGTTCTGGTGTGCGTCGCGCAGCAGCTCCAACAGCTCCTGGCGGTTTTTCGGCTCGTGGGCAAAAGCCTGGGTGAGCTTACCCAGCCATGACTTCTGCCCGTTGCTCGATCGATCTTCGCTCATAGCGATTACTCTGAATCCTTTGTTGTAACGATAGGGGATGTTTCAATTTCGTCGTCCGCGTACGGATCGGGATAACCCAACTCACCAAGCAACGTTCGTTCCAGCGCTTCCATTTCTTCGGCTTCATCGTCATCTATATGGTCGTAGCCGAGCAGATGCAAACAGCCGTGAATCACCAGATGCGCCCAATGGGCCTTTAGTTCCTTGCCCTGTTCGGTGGCCTCACGCTCGACCACGGCGACGCAGATCACCAGATCGCCCAGCAACGGGATGTCGAGAAACTCGTCGGGCACGTCGGCGGGGAACGACAGAACGTTAGTGGCGTAATCCTTGTGCCGCCAGGTGTGGTTCAGCTCGCGGGCTTCTTCCTCGTCGACCAGGCGAATGGTCATTTCGGAATCGGCGGTGCGCTGGCGCAGGGCCAGTTCGCACCATTGGCGGAACTCGGCTTCGCTGGGGGCGGGTGCGTCAGTGGCCAGTTGCAGATCAAGCTCAAGCATCGCGGCGACTGTCCTTTGGCGCTTCATCGGCCAGGCGATTCTCGAAGCGCTCATAGGCTTCGACGATGCGTTGCACCAGTGGATGGCGCACAACGTCCTTGGGTTTGAAATGGGTAAAACTGATGCCCGGTACGTCTTTGAGCACTTCGATCACATGGTGCAGCCCGGACTTGGTGCCTTTCGGCAAGTCGACCTGGGTGATGTCACCGGTGATGACCGCCGTGGAGCCGAAACCGATGCGGGTCAGGAACATCTTCATTTGCTCGACGGTGGTGTTCTGGCTTTCGTCGAGAATGATGAAGCTGTTGTTCAGCGTGCGGCCGCGCATGTAGGCCAGCGGCGCGACTTCAATGACCTGGCGCTCGATCAGCTTGGCCACGTGTTCGAAGCCGAGCATCTCGTAGAGCGCGTCGTAGAGCGGGCGCAGATACGGGTCGATCTTCTGCGACAGGTCGCCGGGCAGGAAGCCGAGCTTTTCGCCCGCTTCAACCGCCGGGCGCACCAGCAGGATGCGGCGAATCTGCTCGCGTTCCAGCGCGTCTACCGCGCAGGCAACGGCCAGATAGGTCTTGCCGGTACCGGCGGGGCCGATGCCGAAATTGATGTCGTTGCCGAGAATTTCCTTCACGTAGCGCAATTGATTCAAGCCGCGAGGGCGAATCATGCCTTTTTTGGTGCGCAGGGCGACGGAGGGTTCGTTGGGCGAAACGTTGTCCATCTCTTCGACGGCCGATTCCTGCAAGTACAGGTGAACCGTATCTGGCGACAGCTCCGTACCTTTGGTTTCCCGGTACAGGCGGCGAATCAGATTTTCCGCAGAAGTGGTGTGTTTGGGGTCGCCGATCAGCTCGAACTGGTTTCCGCGGTTGCGGATCTCGATGGTCAGGCGCTGTTCGATCAAGCGCAGATGCTCGTCGAATTGCCCGCACAGATTGGCGAAGCGCCGAGCCTCAAAGGGCTCGAGGATAAAACGATGTGGTTCGATGGGTGCGTTCAAGGTCGTATTTAGCCGCCCTGGGGCAATTGAGATGAAATGAAGGATAACGCCAGTGGCGCGGGTGCGAAAGCTCTTAAACAGACCAATCTGAATCAGGCGTCTGGCGCGGTCCCTGTGGGAGCGGGCTTGCTCGCGAATGCGGTCTGTCAGTCACATGGATGTTGAATGTGCCGAGGCTTTCGCGAGCAAGCCCGCTCCCACAGGGAACGAGGGGTTACTGGATCAACGACCCGCGCAGCGAGTGTGGCTGAGCGGCGTCGATGTGCACATCGGCGAACTGGCCGATCAGGGTTGGCGTGTCGCAGCGGAAGTTGACGATACGGTTATTCTCGGTCCGGCCTTGCAGCTCGCCCGGGTCTTTTTTCGAATAATCGGTGACCAGAATCCGCTGGACCGTGCCGACCATTTGTCGGCTGATCTCGAAACCTTGCTGGTTCAGGCGATGTTGCAACGCGTTCAGGCGCTCTTTTTTCAGCGCTTCTGGCGTCTCGTCCGCCAGATCGGCAGCCGGAGTGCCCGGACGCTGGCTGTAGACGAACGAGTACGAGAAGTCGAAGCCCACGTCTTCAATCAGTTTCATGGTTTGTTCGAAGTCTTTCTCGGTCTCGCCGGGGAAGCCGACGATGAAGTCCGAACTGATGCAGATGCCCGGCACGGCGGCCCGCAACTTGCGCAGCTTCGATTTGTATTCCAGCGCGGTGTGATTGCGCTTCATGGCCGAGAGAATCCGGTCCGAACCCGATTGCACCGGCAAGTGCAGGTGCTTCACCAGTTCCGGCACATCGGCGTGTGCCTGGATCAGGCTGTCCGAGAACTCCAGCGGGTGCGAGGTGGTGTAGCGAATCCGGTCGATGCCATCGACGGCGGCCACGACGCGGATCAGCTCGGCCAGGTCAGCCAGGCGTCCGTCATGCGTGGTGCCGCGATAGCCGTTGACGTTCTGGCCCAGCAACGTCACTTCGCGCACGCCGTTTTCGGCGAGGTGAATGATCTCGGCGATTACGTCATCGAACGGCCGGCTGACTTCTTCGCCGCGGGTGTAAGGCACCACGCAGAACGTGCAGTACTTGCTGCAACCTTCCATCACCGACACATAAGCGCTCGGGCCGTCGATGCGCGGCTCGGGCAAATGGTCGAATTTTTCGATTTCCGGGAACGAGACGTCCACTTGCGGCAGCTTGGTGGCGCGCGCGGCGTCGATCATTTCCGGCAGGCGGTGCAGGGTTTGCGGGCCGAACACCACGTCCACGTACGGGGCGCGGTCACGGATGGCGGCACCTTCCTGACTGGCCACGCAACCGCCGACGGCGATCACCATGTCCGGGTTGGCGAGTTTCAGTTCGCGCCAGCGGCCGAGTTGGGAATACACCCGGTCCTGCGCGCGCTCGCGGATGGAACAGGTATTGAGTAGGATCACGTCGGCGTCTTCAGCGCGAGCGGTCACTTCCAGGGCCTGATGTTCACCCAGCAGATCGACCATGCGCGAGCTGTCGTACTCGTTCATCTGGCAACCGTGGGTTTCGATGTAAAGCTTCTTGGCCATGGACAGTGTCATCACGTGATTCAAAGAACCGCGCATTATAGGGAACATGTCCTCAGGTTCCTACCGCTGTGCGTCCGGCGGCTATGCTATAGTTCGCGCCCTCATTTTTATCCCCCGATGTGTTGCCCGCCGACCATGACCAAACGTGAAGCCCCAATCTATAAGGTGATTTTCCTCAACCAGGGCCAGGTGTATGAAATGTATGCCAAGCAGATCTATCAAAGTGATCTGTGGGGCTTTCTGGAAGTGGAAGAGTTCGTCTTTGGCGAGCGCACGCAAGTGGTCGTCGATCCGAGCGAAGAGAAGCTCAAAGCTCAGTTCGAGGGCGTGGTGCGCAGTTTTGTGCCGATGCATTCGATTGTGCGCATCGACGAAGTCGAGCGCCTGGGCACACCGAAAATCAGCGAAGCCCGTGGCGCGGTCGGCAATGTCATGCCGTTTCCGATGCCGATGCCTGAGAAGTAGCGAACAGGTTGAGTGGCCACAGAAGGTTGTTGTGGCGAGGGGGCTTGCCCCCGTTGGGCTGCGCAGCTGCCCTTAATAGTTTTATTGACTCGCCCGCTGACCAACTTGCGGCTGCTTCGCAACCGAACGGGGGCAAGCCCCCTCGCCATACGGGACCGAGTGATGATCAGGGAAGAGGCGCAAACGGCGTACGCCCATCCGCACTCTGCAATTCCATCAGGTATTTACGGAAGATTTGCCCTAGCACCTGAGTCGCCACCTCAAGTTCCTCGCGCGGCATTTTCTCGGCCACTTCATCCGCGGTGTCCAGCGCATCTTCGGCGCCATTGACCGCCGCCATCTTCAGCACGATATACGCCTGAACGTTATTGGCCGGTACGCCTTCGCCATGGAAGAACATGGTGCCGAGTTTGAATTGCGCCTGGGCGTGGCCTTGCAGGGAGGCTTTTTCGAAGTAGGCCAGGGCCTGATTGAGGTCGCGCGGCGTATTTTTGCCGTCGTAGTAGAACTCACCCAACTCGTATTGCGCTTGCGCATCCCCATCGTCCGACGCTTTCTGGCAGGCGGCGAGCGCTTGCGTCAGGTCTTGCGGCTGAGTATTGAGGGTGCAGCGACCCATCGCTGGGATTAACAACGAGTTGCCGCCTGCTTGTGCGAGCGCGAGCAGGGGCTGAAGGAGCAACAGGCAGCCCAATGCAAGGGCGCGGCCGGTGCGGTTCATGGGAATCGACTTACCTCTGAAGGGCGCGCGGACCCATAGAGGGGATCCAATAAGCGCGCATTATGAAATAAGCAGGGCCATCCTTACAAAGTCTTTACTCGTTTTTCTGCTGCACGGGGAATATATCGCCCACTTTGCGGGAGATTATTAGCAGATGAGTAGGATAAAACGCGCAAATGTAGGTAAAAGCTGACGCTGGCAATCGCCAACGTCAGCGGCACAGCTTTATTTCAATGCGGCGAAGGCGCGCTCGGCGGCATCCAGCGTCAGTTTCAACTCGGCTTCGCCATGGGCGATCGAGGTGAAGCCGGCTTCAAACGCACTCGGCGCCAGGTACACGCCGCCTTCGAGCATCAAGTGGAAGAAGCGCCCGAACAGTTTCGCATCGCTGGCCATCACGTCGTCGAAAGTCACGATGTCGTCGGCACCGCTGAAGTACAGACCGAACATCCCGCCGGCCTGGGTGGTCACGAACGGAATGCCGGCGGCGTCGGCGCGCTGTTGCAGGCCATCGAGCAGGCGGCTGGTGTAATCGCTCAGCTCGTCATGGAAACCCGGGCGGCTGATCAGGCGCAAGGTCGTCAGACCCGCGGCCATCGCCAGCGGGTTACCCGACAACGTGCCGGCCTGATACACCGGGCCCAGCGGCGCAATGTGCGACATGATTTCGCGCTTGCCGCCGAAGCAACCCACCGGCATGCCGCCGCCGATGATTTTGCCGAAGGTGCTCAGGTCCGGCGTCACGCCGAAATGCGCCTGTGCACCGCCGAGTGCGACGCGAAAACCGGTCATCACCTCGTCGAAAATCAGCACCACGCCGTGCTTGTCGCACAGGGTCCGCAGGCCTTCGAGAAAGCCCGGCGCCGGTGGCACGCAGTTCATGTTACCGGCCACCGGTTCGACGATGATGCAGGCCACGTCCTGGCCGACGTCGGCGAGCATGGCTTCCACGGCGTCGATGTCATTGAAAGGCAGGGTGAGGGTGTGTTTGGCGAAATCCGCCGGCACGCCGGCCGAGCTCGGCACGCCTTGGGTCAGGGCGCCGGAACCGGCCTTGACCAGCAGGCTGTCGGAGTGCCCGTGGTAGCAGCCTTCGAACTTGATGATGTTGTCACGGCCGGTGAAACCACGGGCCAGACGGATGGCGCTCATGGTTGCTTCGGTGCCGGAGCTGACCATGCGCACCATTTCCATCGACGGCACGATCGAGCAGACCAGGTCCGCCATCTCGGTTTCCATGGCCGTCGGCGCGCCGTACGAGAGACCGTGTTCCAGCTGTTTGCGCACCGCGTCCAGCACGTCCGGATGGCTATGGCCGAGGATCATCGGGCCCCAGGAGCCGACGTAATCGACATAACGCTTGTCGTCTTCGTCGGTGACGTAGGCGCCTTCAGCGTGTTTGAAGAACAGCGGGGTGCCGCCGACGCTTTTGAAGGCGCGGACAGGCGAATTCACGCCGCCGGGAATGTGTTTCTGGGCATTGGCAAACAGGGTTTCGGAACGAGACATGATCGGGCTCTCAAACATCAGGATTTGAACAATTCGTTAAAGGCGCGGGCGCGACGCGTCACTTCGGCGGTACTTTCGGCACCAAACAAGCCGTGCACCACCGCCAGCAAGTCGACCCCGTGCGCCACCAGCGGCGCGGCGTTGTCGAGGGTGATGCCACCGATCGCACAGATCGGCAGGTGCAGTTTGCTGCGAGCCTGGTCGAGCAGTTCGAGGCTGCAAGTCGGGGCGCCAGGTTTGGTCGTGGAGTTGAAGAAGCGGCCGAAGGCGACGTAACTGGCGCCTTCTTTGGCGGCCTGCTCGGCGAGTTCGAGTTGTGCGTGGCAGGTCGAACCGATGATCGCCTGGCGCCCGAGCAAGGCGCGGGCCGGGGTCAACGGGCCGTCGGTCTGGCCCAGGTGCACGCCGACGTTCAAGCGTGCGGCCAGCTCGGCGTCATCGTTGATGATCAGTTGGGTTTTGTAGCGCTCGCATAAATCGCGCAGGGCCTGGGCCTCGCGCAGACGCCGGGCCTCGTCGCTGCTCTTGTCGCGGTATTGCAGCAGGGTGACGCCGCCTTCCAGCGCCGCCTCTACGTACGACAGAAATTTACCGGCCAGCAACTGGCTATCGGTAATGGCATACAGGCCACGTAGTTTCATCGGACAAGCCTCACCGCATGACGAATGGAAAGTTACGAACAGAAATCCAGCGGCAAGCGGCGCGGCACGAACTGGCCTTTGCCGAGCTGTTCTGCATCCCGCAGCGTTCGCCACGTGTAGTTAAGCGCGGACTGCACGGCACTGGCGAGGTTTTCGCCCAGGGCCAGACGACCGGCCAGCGCACTGGCCAAGGTGCAACCGGAACCGTGATAACTGCCGGGTAAGCGCTGGCAGGTATAGGTTTCGCGCAAACCGTCGCGGCTGTACAGGCGGTTGTGGATTTCGTGTTCGTCGCCATGGCCGCCAGTGATCAGCAGGTGTTTGACGAAGGGCAGCAGTTTTTCAGCGCATTCGTCAGCGGTGCCGTCTGGCAGTTCGGCGAGAATGCGGGCTTCGGGAAGGTTGGGCGTGGCAATGATCGAGAGCGGTAGCAGCCGTTCGCGCATGGCATAGCCGACCTCGTCCTTGCCCAGTCGTCCGCCGCCGCCGGCGCGCAGCACCGGGTCGCAGACCACTGGCAAGTGCGGATGCGCCGCGAGCAGTTCGACGACAGTGTCGACCATCTCCAGTGAACCGAGCATGCCCAGTTTCACCGCAGAGACTTGCGAGTCGTTGAGCACGGCGTTGGCCTGGGCCAACACCCACTCGCGGTCGAGCACGCGAAAGTCGGTGACGTTGACCGTGTCTTGGACAGTCAGGGCGGTGACGGCCGGGGCCGCATGACAACCCTGAGCGAGCAGGGCTTCGATATCTGCCTGCAAGCCGGCGCCACCACTTGGATCGTGGCCGGAGAGACAGAGGACAACGGGGCGAGAGCTGTAGATATTCATGGTGCGCGAGCTTACCACCAGTCGACCAGCGAGTCATGAAAGCGACTTGTGCCAGGCTTCGCCAGCCGCTACAGGAATGCGTAAAACGGCCGATGCAATCACATGTCCCGACGGTGTAACCGGTTCTACCCTGAAAAATGACGCTGTGATGCCCGTTCTAGAGCCTTTTCAGGAAAAATTTCAATGGTGCTCAATGGCCATCAACGGCTATGCTAGAGTGGATCCAAACCAATAACAGGTAATGCCGGTTTTACGTCTACTCAAAAGGAATGAGGGGCTTCCTGAGATAACCGGACAGGCCACGCTGGGGCTTAAATGCGCTATTTGCTGATGTTGCTGCTTTGCTTGCCCCTTATGGCGAGCGCCGTCGAATTCGACGAACACACCCGAAGCCTGCCTTTGGGCCGAAGCCTGCAAGTGTTCGAAGACGCGGCCGGTCAGGCGACCATCGCCGATGTCCGCGCGCAAGCCGCCGCCGGAAACTTCAAACCCCACGATAAAGCCACCCTCAACGCCGGTTATTCGCGTTCGGTATTCTGGCTGAAAATCGACCTGCATTACCGTCCCGCCAACCCCGCTGCCCAGCGCACGTGGTTGCTCGAACTGGCCTATCCGCCCCTCGATCACCTTGATCTGTACTTGCCCGATGCGGCGGGCAGCTATCAATTGGTCCGGCAGACCGGCGACGCCTTGCCGTTCGCCAGTCGCGAGATCCGCCAGAACAATTACCTGTTCGACCTGAATTTCACCCCCGAGCAGGCGCAAACCGTCTACCTGCGCCTGCAAAGTGAAGGTTCGATTCAGGCACCGGTGACCTTGTGGTCGAGCACCGCATACCTGGAGGAACAGCCGGTTCGCCTTTATGTATTGGGGCTGATCTACGGCGTGCTGCTGGGCATGCTGGTGTACAACCTGTTCATCTTCCTCAGCGTGCGCGACACCAGTTACCTCTATTACATCTTCTATATCGCCTCGTTCGGCCTCTATCAGCTGTCAGTCAACGGCGCGGCGGTCGAATATTTCTGGCCGAACAATCCGTGGTGGGCCAACGCCGCCACGCCGTTCTTCATTGGTTGCGCCGGTTTGTTCGGCAGCCAGTTCGCCCGCAGCTTCTTGCAAACCGCCCAGCACAGTCTCTGGCTGGATCGCTTGTTGCTGGCGCTGATTGCCTTCGGGGCGCTGGTGGTCGGATTGTCGTTGATGACCAGTTATGGCCTGGCACTGCGACTGGCGACCACCCTGGCGCTGACGTTCACCGTGGTAATTTTCGCCGCAGGGATTTTCGCCTGGCTGCGCGGCCTGCGGGTGGCGCGGTATTTCATCATCGCCTGGTCGGCGTTTTTGCTGGGCGGCATCATCAACACGCTGATGGTCCTGGGTTATCTGCCGAACATTTTCCTGACCATGTACTCGAGTCAGATCGGATCGGCCATTGAAGTGGCGTTGCTGTCGCTGGCGCTGGCGGATCGCATCAACTCGATGCGCGAGCAGCAGGCGCAAACCCTGGTCGATGCCGGGCAAAAGCTTGAAGTGCTGAACCAGCAACTGGCCCACAGCAACAAGCTCAAGGACGAATTCCTCGCGACCCTGACCCACGAATTGCGCACGCCGATGAACGGGGTGATCGGTTCGCTGGAGCTGATGCAGACCGTCGAGATGGACCCTGAGCTGGAGCAATATCAGCAAACCGCCGCCGGTTCGGCGCGGGACATGATGCGCATGGTCAATGGCATCCTGACCCTGACCGAATTGCAGGCCGGCAAGCTCAAGGCTTCTGCGACAACGTGCAGTTTGCGCGGGGTGGTCGATGCCTTGCGGACCCAGTTCGAGGGCAACGCCTCCAGCAAGTCGCTGGACTTCAAGGTCGACGTGACGCCGGGGTTGCCGGATCGTTTGCACGGCGACAGCGCCAAGCTCACGCAATGCCTGGAGTGCCTGCTGGACAACGCGATCAAGTTCACCCGAGTCGGCGGAGTGGCGCTGCGGGTGACGGGCAAACCGGTGGAAAACGGGCGGTTGCCGCTGACGTTTGCGGTGATCGATACCGGCATCGGCTTCACCGATCTCGGCGAGGCAACGCTGTATCAGCGCTTTTTCCAGCTCGACGGCTCGATGACCCGTGAATACGGCGGCCTGGGCGTGGGGCTGGCGATTTGTCGGCAACTGGTCGAATTGCTCGGCGGGCGCCTGACCCATCGCTCGGAGCCCGGCAGCGGCAGCCGATTCCAGCTTGATGTCGAATTTGACGTGCCAGCGTCGGAACGTCCGCCCGTGCCATTGATGAACCGCGATATCGCGCGTATGCGCCTGCCTCAGGATTGCAGCGTGCTGCTGGTGGACGACAACAGCGTCAATCAGCTGGTGATGCGCGGCATGTTGCTCAAACTCGGATTCCGTGTGCGCTCCGCCGACAGCGGTCGCAGCGCGCTCGATCAGTTGCAGCGTGAAAGCTTCGACGCCGTGCTGCTCGATTGCCAGGTGCCGCCGCTGGACGGACGCTCGCTGTGCTGCCAGATCCGCGACTTGCCAGGCTGTGCCGAGCTGCCCGTGTTCGTGGTCGCGCACAGTGCTGACCGTGATCGCTGCCCGACCGGCGACTTGATCGATTACCTGAACAAACCGGTGAAATTCGAAGACTTGCAGGCAGCGCTCTATCGTCGGGTGTTGTGCCCTGGGCAAGGCAAAAGCGCCGACAGTTAGGCGGGTATGCCACTTTGTTCAGCCTCGGGGCGGTGCTTAACTGACTCTCTTGGCTGACCAAAGGAGCCCCGTCATGAACTTGCATCAGTTCGCCGAAACCCACGAAGTCACCAACCAGCCACCGTCGCTGGATGGCACCAACCTCTACCGCATCGACTTGCCGTTGCAGGAATGGTCGCGGCGGTTCGGGGCCGGTTGGGCCGAGTCGCGGATTGACGCTTATGGCGCACTGGCTGGCGGGCCGCTGATGGAAGCGGGGTTCCTGGCCAATCAGAACAAACCGGTGTTTGTCAGCCATGACCGTTACGGCCACCGCGTCGATCTGGTGGAATTTCACCCGGCGTATCACCAATTGATGCGCACGGCGGTGGAGCACGGCCTCACTTCGTTGCCGTGGGCGCATCCGCAGCCCGGCGCCCACGTTGCCCGTGCGTCCATGAGTTACCTGCACAGCCAGGCTGAAGCCGGCAGCGGTTGTCCCTTGACCATGACTTTCGCCAGCGTCCCGGCCATGCGCCTGCAACCTGATTTGGCTGAGCAGTGGCTGCCGAAAATCCTTTCGACCGAATACGACCCACGTAATGTCGGCATGGCGCACAAGGCCGGTGTGACCATCGGCATGGCCATGACCGAGAAACAAGGCGGCACCGATGTGCGGGCCAACACCACCAAAGCGTATCCGGTTGGCGCGAGCGGTCCGGGGCAGGCCTACGAATTGGTGGGCCACAAGTGGTTCTGTTCGGCCCCGATGTGCGATGCCTTTCTCACGCTCGCGCAGACCGACAAGGGATTGACCTGTTTCCTGCTGCCGCGTCATCGCCCGGACGACACGCGTAATCAGTTCTACATCCAGCGCCTGAAAAACAAACTCGGCAATTGCTCCAATGCCTCCAGCGAAGTGGAGTTCCGGGGCGCGCTGGCGTGGATGATCGGCGAAGAAGGGCGCGGCGTCCCGACCATCATCGAAATGGTCGCCATGACCCGTTTCGATTGCATGGTCGGCTCCAGCGCGCTGATGCGCCAAGCGCTGACCCAGGCCAGCCATCACTGCGCGCACCGCACGGTTGGCGGCAAGTTGCTCAGCGACCAACCGTTGATGCAAAACGTACTGGCCGACCTGGCGCTGGAAAGCGAAGCCGCGCTGGCGTTGAGCCTGCGCATGGGCAAGGCGCTGGACAATCTGGCTGACAGCCATGAAGCCAGATTCGCCCGGCTGGTGACGGCGGTGGGCAAATACTGGATCTGCAAGCGCGCGCCCGCGATGATCAACGAAGCCGCCGAATGCATGGGCGGCGCCGGTTATGTCGAAGAAAGCATCCTGCCGCGCCTGTACCGTGAGGCGCCGGTCAACTCGACGTGGGAAGGCTCCGGCAACGTGCAATGCCTTGACGTGCTGCGGGCCTTGTCGAAAGAGCCGGGGGTGCTGGATGTGCTGTTCAGCGAGTTGGGCGATGGTCATGGCGACAAACGCCTGGCCGCGCACATCAACCAATTGCAGACGGCGTTCAAGGACACCGGCGACATTCAATATCGCGCCCGTCAGCTCACGGAAGACATCGCGCTGGGCCTTCAGGCCAAGCTGTTGCTGGAGGCCGGCAACTCGGCGGTCAGCGATGCGTTGATCGCCAGCCGCCTGGGTTCGGCGGGGCGGGTGTATGGCGCGTTGCCGCGTGGGCTCGACGTTGAAGCGCTCGTCGCGCGCTCGACTCCCAACCTGTAATCCAAACCAAACCCTGTGGGAGCGGGCTTGCTCGCGAATGCGGTCGCACATTCAACATTTAAGTTGACTGGCTCTCCGCCTTCGCGAGCAACCCCGCTCCCACATTAGATTTGTGGTGAGCAAAGCATTTGTGAATCAACACGCCACTGTTCCCGTCGGCCAGCGATGCAGGCAAGATGAACGTCTGCAAGTCAGAACACAGGATGCTGATCGTGACCGAAGCTTTTATTGTCGTTCAAACCGCCGAGCAAGCCGTGGATCGGCTTGCGCTCTTGCACAATCGTGCAACCACCGCGCTGAATCAGGCGCTCAAACGCTATCTCAAGGACCGTGTCGAGCCGGACGCCGAACAGCGTGCAATGTTTCGTTATCCTGAATTGCGTCTGACCTACCACTGCCAGGGCGAAGTCCCACAGACCACGCGCGCTTACGCCAAGGTGCAATTGCCGGGGACCTACAGCGTCACCGTCACCCATCCGGCGGCGTTCCGTAAATACCTGCTCGAACAGCTTGTGCCGCTGATGCATGACTTCACCGTGACCGTAGAAGTCGGCGTCAGCCAGCAGAACATTCCGTATCCGTACGTGGTCGAGCAGGGCGATGAACTGGCCGGGTCCGGTGTCACCGCCGCCACGCTGGCGCGGGTGTTCCCGAGTACCGATCTGTCCGCCGCCACCGACGGCATTGCCGATGGCTTGTACGATTGGGAAAACACCGACCCGCTGCCGCTGGCGCTGTTCGACGCGGCGCGGGTGGACTTTTCCCTGCGCCGACTGGTGCATTACACCGGCAGCGACTGGCGCCATGTGCAGCCGTGGATTCTGCTGACCAACTATCACCGTTACGTCGACCAGTTCATCGTCCACGGCCTGGAGCAGTTGCGCAGCGACCCGCGTTTCGTGCGCATGGTCTTGCCGGGCAACGTGATCATCGAAAAGAGCATGGACCACGGCGAAGCGTCGGCGATTGCGGCCGGAGTGGTCTGGCACCGTTATCAAATGCCGGCGTATCACCTGATTGCCAACGATGGCCACGGGGTGACCCTGGTGAACATCGGTGTCGGCCCGTCCAACGCCAAAAACATCACCGACCATTTGGCGGTGCTGCGTCCGCATTGCTGGCTGATGATTGGTCACTGTGGCGGCCTGCGTCAGTCGCAGACCATTGGCGATTACGTGCTGGCCCACGCCTACATGCGCCGCGACGGGATTCTCGACCGGGTCGTGCCGCCGAACATTCCGATTCCGGCACTGGCCGAAGTGCAGATGGCCTTGCAACAGGCCGCAGCCAACATCACCGGCGAGAAAGGCGACGAGCTGAAAAAACGCCTGCGCACCGGCACCGTGCTGACCTACGACGACCGTAACTGGGAACTGCGCTGGGCTCAGGAAAGGCCGCTGATCAACCTGTCTCGCGCCGTGGCAGTGGACATGGAAAGCGGCACGATTGCCGCACAAGGTTATCGATTGCGCGTGCCTTACGGCACCTTGCTATGTGTGTCGGACAAGCCGCTGCACAGCGAAATCAAGCTGCCGGGTTCGGCCAACGCTTTCTACGAGCGCGCGGTCAGCCAGCACTTGAAAATCGGTATCGAGGCGGTGGACCTGTTGCGCACCGAACTCAACTCGCTGCACTCGCGCAAACTGCGCAGCTTCGACGAGCCGCCGTTCCGCTGATTGCGTGATGGTCATTTAACGGTCAGGGCACTAGCATTGGCAGCCCTGACCGTTAGATGCTCCCTTTCCCATGCCGCGTCCACCCCGTCCCGTTTCCCGCCGCCCCGGTGCGAAACCTGCGCCATCCGCCTCAGCCCCGCGCCGTGTCGCCAAAGCACCGCCGGCCGAGCCGAAGCTGATTCTGTTCAATAAACCGTTCGACGTGCTGACCCAGTTCAGCGACGAAGGCGGGCGGGCGACGCTCAAGGACTTTATCGACATTCCGGGAATTTACCCGGCAGGACGGCTGGACCGTGACAGCGAAGGCTTGCTGCTGCTGACCAACGATGGCCAGCTTCAGGCGCGAATCGCCGACCCGAAACACAAATTGGCCAAGACGTATTGGGTGCAAGTCGAAGGCGAGCCGAGCGCCGAGCAGTTGCAGCGCCTGCGTGATGGCGTGGAACTGAACGATGGCATGACCTTGCCCGCCGAAGCACGGCAGCTGGATGAACCTGAGCTGTGGCCGCGCAACCCGCCGGTGCGTTTTCGTAAAAGCGTGCCGACCCATTGGCTGGAATTGGTGATTCGCGAGGGGCGCAACCGCCAGGTGCGGCGCATGACGGCGGCGGTCGGCCTGCCGACGTTGCGGCTGGTACGGGTCAGAATCGGCGACTGGACCATCGAAGGGCTCGATCAGGGCCAGTGGAAAGAAGTACCAGCGCGCTTATAAGGCGCCGGATTCGATCAGGCCGATCACCACGCTTTTGATGATGAACGCCGCCACGCCCAGGCCCAGTACGAGGAACAGGATCATGGAGCCAAAGCGCCCGGCCTTGGATTTCTTCGCCAGATCCCAGACGATAAACGCCATGAAAATGATCAGGATGCTGACAAGGCCAGTCATCATCCACTCTTCAAATACTGCAGGATCCATCGTACTTCTCCAGCGCGGGCGGGGCTAAAAGGGCGGGGCGAGTATACGCCTATGGGGAATGGCCGAGATTGACCTGCGTCGGTGTGCCGCAGTCATTCGTCGGTGCCGGCCCATTCGCAAGCAAGCTCGCTCCCACGGGGGAATGCATTGCACATGTGGGAGCGAGCTTGCTTGCGATGGCTTGATCAGCTGCGCAGATGAGTCAATGGCAGCTCGGTGCTGTTCAACACCTGATTCAGCACAAAGCTCGACCGCACGCTCGTCACGCCATCGATCCGGGTCAAATGCCCCAGCAGCAGTTTCTGGTAATGATCCATGTCCGGCACCACCACCTTGAGCTGATAGTCCGCGTCCATCCCCGTCACCAGGCTGCACTCCAGCACTTGCGGCAAGGTGCGAATCGCCGCTTCGAAGTTCTCGAACCGCTCCGGCGTGTGCCGGTCCATGCCGATCAGCACGTAGGCCGTCAGGCTCAAGCCGAGCATCTTGCGGTCCAGCAGGGCGACCTGACGGGAGATGTAGCCGTCGTCTTCCAGTTGCTTGACCCGGCGCGAGCAAGGCGATGGCGACAGGCCAATGCGTTCGGCCAGCTCCTGGTTGGAGATGCGCGCGTCACGCTGCAATTCCGCCAAAATGCTCAAGTCGTATCGGTCGAGTTTGCTCATCAATCAGGCCTTTGTCATAACTATTGCGGCGGATTATCTATCCAGGGTTAAAAATTGCGCAAGTGATGTTTAATTGAGCAATCTTCGCAATCATCTGTCGCGGCCCCGGGCCTATGCTTACCACCAGAATCACTGCTCGGACAAACAGTCCACAGCCGCTCGCCCAATCAGGCCGGCGGCGGCCGCCACCCCCGTACCGGGGATGTGCTGGCCCCCGAGCTGCACACTGTCCAGAAGACGGCGTGAGGTGAGCCGACGTCAAAAGCGTCGAGCACGGACGAAGTTCTCAAAGGGAGGCCGACGGGTCTCCCTTTTCTTTTGCCTGGATTTCTTCGCCACCCTCAATAAATAAGTTGCGCGACTGATAACCTGTTGCAGAACCGGCCTGTGGTTTTCCAGTCTTAGGTACAGGCCCTAACCCGCAGTGAGGAAAAGCATGAAGTCGCGCATCTGGCGTTTGGCCGGTGTTGGTTTGCTATGTGTCAGTGTCACTGTGCAGGCGCTGGCCGATGATCAGCAAAACCGTGGGCCCGATGGCGGGCAGCCCGGGTCGAACGGCCAACAGGGCAATAATCAGGGCCAAGGCGGCAACAATCAGCCGCGTCCACAGAATGGCCCGCCGCAAAATCAGCAGCAAAACCAGGCGCGTCCGCAGAACAACGAAATCATTCGTGGCGACAACAGCCGCCAGTTCGAGCACAACGGCCAGAATCAAAACAACGGCCAATGGCAGAACCAGAACCAGAATCGGCCGCCGCCCAATTACAACAATCCCGTTCGGCCACCGCCGCCGCCACCGCAGCTGCCGGCCAATAACCTGCCGATCCAGGGCCGTCCCGACAGCGTGGGCCAAACCCAGCCACCGCAGCGCGGCTACTATCAGGACAATCCGCAGCGCAACAATTACAACCAGCATTGGCAAAACGGTGGCCCGGGTTCACCTCCCCACGATCAGCGCTGGGCGGGTCGTCCGGATGGTCGCGGCAATGGCTGGGGCCCCGGCCCGCAGTATCGGCCCGGGCATGTGATTGATCGCTTCCCGGACCGCGATTACCGCGTGCCGTACGGCGGTCGCGATTATTTCTACTCCGGCGGCTACTGGTATCGCCCGCAAGGTCCGCGTTACGTAGTCGTGCAGCCGCCACGGGGGATTCGTGTCAGCTACCTGCCCAATTACGCCCGTGAAGTGTGGATTGGCGGTTCGTTATTCTTCCTCGCCGCCGGCTCGTATTACGCCTATCAGGCAAACACCCAGGATTACGTAGTCGTCGAGCCGCAGGGCCAGCCGCTGCCGCAACCGTCCAGCAATGGCTATGACGTCGAGGCCTATCCGGCCAACGGCCAGTCGCCGCAGCAGGTCAGCCAGGATGGTTACGAGTGCTCGCAATACGCGGTGCAACAGAGCAGGTTTGATCCGCGAACCGCCACGTATCGGCCAGATCAGTCGGTGGTGCAAGCCTACCGCCAGGCCCAGGGCAATTGCCTGGCCAGTCGCGGTTATCAGGTCAAGTTCTGAGCCTTGGCGGCCCGTACCACTTCCTGCGGGTCGGCGTGCACCAGCACTTCGGCTCGCGGGTAGGCGGCGTGAATCGCGTCGGCGGCTTGATCGCTGATGCCGTGAGCGACTGACAACGTCAGGTCCCCCGGCAACTCCAGATGCAGTTGCACAAACCACTGGTTGCCGGAAATTCGCGTGCGCAAATCATGTGCACCCAACACCCCCGGCACGCTGCACGCCAGTTCGAGCATGTGCTGGCTGACATCCGGCGGCAGCTCTTCGTCCATCAACACCGTAAAGCTTTCCCGGGCGATCTGAATCGCACTCCACAAAATGTAGGCGGCGATCCCCAATCCGAACCATGCGTCCACCTGATGCCAGCCAAAACTGGCCAGCACCAACGCCACCAGAATGCTGCCGTTGAGCATCATGTCCGAGCGGTAATGTAGGGAGTCGGCGCGGATGGCGTTGGAACCGGTTTCCTTGATCACCCGATGTTGCAAGGTCAACAAGGCCAGGGTCAGCGCGAGCGAGAACACGATCACGCCAATGCTGATCCACGGCGCGCCGACGGGTTCCGGGTGCTTGAGCCGTTCAATCGCTTGCAGGGCAATCAATACCGCACTGCCACCAATGAACAACGCCTGAGCCATGCCCGCCAGTGACTCGGCCTTGCCATGCCCGTAACGATGATCGTCATCGGCCGGGCGCAAGGCGTAATGCACCGCCAGCAGGTTGAGCAGCGACGTGACGCCGTCGAGCGCCGAGTCGGTCAACCCGGCGAGCATGCTCACCGAGCCGCTCAACCACCAGGCGATGGCCTTGGCGACGATCAGCGTACACGCCACCGCCACCGAGGCACGGGTCGCCAGCCGCAGGAGGCGGGCGTGTTCGGAGCTGGAAATCATAGGAGCGGCAGTCCTTCTGGTTGCCGATTACGCGGCGGGTTGCAGGCCGAACATGGCCAATTGCTGGGCGCTGCCCTTGTGCTGGATCAGGCGCGGGTCGTCCAGCGGGAAGCTGCGGCCCAGCTCGGTTTCGAGAATAGTCTGCAATTTGTGGTTATCGACCTTGCCGTCAGTGCCGATCGCTTCCTTGAGTTTTTGCGGATCGACCTGGGCGGTCTTGCCCGGCTCGAAATAAATCGCCCCGGTGGCGAAATCCACGGCAAACGCGATCAAGCCGGGAACGATATAGAACAGCAGGCCCACGGCATCGAGCACGGCGATGGCCGGGTCGATCTTGCCGTCGATCTGCCCCCGGCGATCAGGGTAGAAGATCGAGCCGCACGCGGTCAGTTGGGTCAGCAGGGTGGCTACCAGAACACCGCCAATCAGGCGAAAGGGAACACGCATGGGAAAACTCCTGAGTCATCTGGAAAACGAAGCGTCGTCGGTATGAATTAGGACCGTGATTAACGCCGAGCAGTTCGCCGTTATACTCGCGGCTCTGTTTTGGAGCCAGCATGATTTCTCTGCCGATTGATGAAGTTTTACCCGCCCTGCGTGAAGCCTTGGCGACACGCCACGAAGCCGTGCTCGAAGCACCGCCCGGCGCCGGTAAAACCACGCGCGTGCCTTTAGCGTTGCTTGACGAGGCGTGGCTGGGCGGGCAGACCATTCTGATGCTGGAACCGCGCCGGTTGGCTGCACGGGCAGCGGCGGAGCGTCTGGCCAGCGAACTGGGCGAGAAGGTCGGCGAAACCGTGGGCTACCGGATTCGGCTCGACAGCAAAGTCGGCCCTAACACCCGTATCGAAGTGGTCACCGAAGGCATCCTCACCCGGCGCTTGCAGGACGACCCGGCGCTGGAAGGCGTCGGGCTGCTGATCTTCGATGAATTCCACGAACGCAGCCTCGACGCTGATCTGGCGCTGGCCTTGAGCCTGAGCGGCCGGGAGCTGTTTCGTGACGAACAACCGCTGAAAATCCTCTTGATGTCCGCGACGCTGGAAGGCGAACGCCTGGCCGGGTTGCTGGATGACGCGCCAATCCTGCGCAGCGAAGGGCGCATGTACCCGGTGGCGATGCGCTGGGGCCGGCCGTTCCAGCCCGGTGAATTCATCGAGCCGCGCCTGGTGCAGACCATCCTCGAAGCCTTGAACGATGAAACCGGCAGCCTTCTGGTGTTCCTGCCGGGGCAGGCGGAAATCCGGCGCGTGCATCAACAGTTGGCGGATGCGCTGGGCGCTACCACACAGGTGTTGCTCTGCCCGCTGCACGGGGAACTGGACCTCAATGCGCAACGCGCGGCGATTGATCCGGCGCCGGCGGGCAAACGCAAAGTGGTGCTGGCCACCAACATTGCCGAGACCAGCCTGACCATCGATGGCGTGCGCGTGGTGATTGACGCCGGGTTGGCGCGGGTGCCGCGTTTCGATCCGGGCAGCGGCATGACCCGCCTCGACACTCAGCGTATTTCCAGGGCCAGCGCCACGCAGCGCGCGGGCCGGGCTGGCCGACTGGAACCGGGCGTGTGTTATCGCTTGTGGTCGCAGGATCAGCACGAGCAACTGGCGGCGTATGCCAGTGCGGAAATACTCTCGGCGGACCTGGCCGGTCTGGCCCTGCAACTCGGGCGCTGGGGCGTGATGCCGACGCAGTTGGTCTGGCTGGATATCCCGCCCGCCGCCGCTTATGCACAGGCCCAGGACTTGCTGGATCGTCTGGGCGCCTTGGACGGCGACGCACTGACGCGTCACGGCCAGGCGATGGCCGAACTGCCGGCGCATCCGCGCATCGCGCATTTGTTGTTGCGCGGGCAGGCGCTCGGTTTGGCGGACATGGCCTGTGACGTCGCGGCATTGCTCGGCGAACGGGATATTTTGCGCGGCGCCGGGGCGGATCTGCACAGCCGATTGGTGCTGTTGTCCGGCGAAGAACGTGCTGCGCGCGGTGCCCAGGGCGGCGTGCAACGCGCCCGGCAACTGGCGCGGCAATATCGCGGTTACCTGCGCGGCAAGGCGTCGGAACCGGTCGGCGACCCGCAGCATCCGCGCTGGCTCGGCGCCTTGCTGGCGCTGGCTTACCCCGACCGCGTGGCCCAGCAGCGGCGTGCCGGTGGCGCGGAATATCGCCTGGCCAACGGTCGTGCGGCGTTGTTCGCCGAGGCCGACAGTTTGATGAAGCAACCGTGGCTGGTGATTGCCGATCTCGGCAGTCGCCAGGGCCAGCGTGAAGAACGCATTTACCTGGCGGCGGATTTCGATCCGTCGTTGTTCGATTCGGTACTCGCCGAGCAAGTGCGTGTGGTCGATCAACTGGATTGGGACGAGCGCGAAGGCGTGTTGCGCGCCGAGCGTCAGCGCAAGGTCGGGGAGTTGATCCTCAGCCGCGAACCGCTGACCGGTCTGGATGAAACCGCGCGCAGTCAGGCGCTGGTAAACCTGGTGCGGCGCAAAGGGCTGGAGCTGTTGCCGTGGACGCCGGAGCTGCGCCAGTGGCAGGCGCGAGTGGCTTTGTTGCGACAGCTGGATCTGGCCAGCAAGGACCAGAGTGAATGGCCGGATGTCAGCGACGCTGCGTTGCTGAAAAATCTTGAACAGTGGTTGATGCCGTATCTGGGCAAAGTCTCGCGGCTCAGTCACTTTGCCAATCTGGACCTGTCGAGCATTGTGCATAACCAGTTGCCATGGCCGCTGCCGCAACGGCTGGACGAGCAGGCGCCGCATCACCTGAGCGTGCCCTCGGGTTCGTCGATTCGCCTGGATTACAGCGAGCACCCGCCGATTCTGGCGGTGCGCTTGCAAGAACTGTTCGGCTTGGCCGAAACCCCGCGTATCGCTGGCGGCCGGCAAGTGGTCAAGTTGCACCTGCTGTCCCCGGCACGCCGGCCAGTGCAAGTGACGCAGGACCTGGCGAACTTCTGGCGCAGTACTTACGCCGAGGTGAAGAAGGATTTGAAGGGGCGGTATCCCAAGCATTACTGGCCGGATGATCCCTTGGTGGCCGAAGCCACTGCGCGGATCAAGCCCCGCAAGTAACTCCAAACGCAAAACCCCGTGATAAGGGGCTTGCCTATGGTAAGTGGCTTGCCCATGGCAGGGGGCTTGCATCTGGTGAGGGGGGTTACCTGTGGCAGAGGTGCTTGCCTGTGGCGAGGGGGCTTGCCCCCGTTGGGTGGCGAAGCCGCCCCAAAATCTGCAACCGAGCAGTGCCAGATACAAAACATTCCAGGTTTTGCGACTGCTGCGCAGCCGAACGGGGGCAAGCCCCCTCGCCACAGGGGTTCACAAAAATCAGGTGCAACCCCCTCACCACAGGGGTTCACAAAAATCAGGTGCAATCCCCCTCACCACAAGGCTCACAAGAATCAGGTGCCAGTCGCAGCCTTCTCCGTTAGCTGCTCCCGACAATAGTCGGCAAACAACTGCGCCGGTTTGGTCAATTGCCCGCGTTTGAGCCACGCTGCCACCAACCCTGATCCGGTAACGTCCTCGACGATGTCCACGCACACCACTTTCTTGCCGTCGTAGGTGCATTCCGAATGGGGCCGCGTGACCAGGATCGAGAAGCCGAAGCCTTGCCCGACCATGCCCCGCACCATCTCGATCGAGGGTGAACTGAAGGCGATGTTCGGCGACAGGTTCAGCTCTTCGAACAGGCTGACGAAATAGGTCCGGCTCGGTTGCACGTCCAGCAGAATCATCGGCTCCAGGCACAGGTCGCGCAGCGACACTTGCTTGAGCTGGGCAAAGCGATGGTCCGCCGGCAACAGCGCGTAGGGCCGTTGCGCCGGCATCAAGGGCTCGGTTTCGATGGTGGCGTCGAGGTCGTGTTCATACAGGATCGCCAGGTCGAAAGTGCCCGAGGTCAGGCCTTGCACCAGCTCTTGCTGTTCGCCGTCGCGGATACGGATTTTCACCCCCGGATACAACGCCGAAAACCCGGCGATCAGCTGCGGCAAATACAGCGGCGCGACGGTTTCAAAGCAGCCGATATCGATTTGCCCGGACACGATGTCGTTATCAGCCAAGGCGTTCTGTTCAAACTCCCTGGCCATGCGCAGCAGTTCCTGAGCCTTGCGATAGAACCGCGCACCACTGGGGGTCAAGGACACGCCTTGGGCGTGATGGCGAATCAACAGTTGCACGCCGAAGCTGTCTTCCAGGCCTTTGATCGCGGTGGAGATCGCCGGTTGAGCGATGTACAGCTTGCGCGAGGCCTCGGCGACGCTGCCGCATTCGACGGTGGTGATGAAGTATTTCAGTTGACGCAAGTTGTAGGCGGCCACGGCAAACCTCGGGGTGGATGGACTCGTCATCCAGGCAATTTGCGCGCCGACTGCGTCCGTTCTGGCGACGGTGTTGTTGCGCCTGAACAATAACCACATACCGCGCAACCGGGGAGTTCGGCTACCCAGTTTTTTCATGGTCTGCGAAGACATTTTTACTATTTTTCCTCGACACCGGCCTGAGCCACCCTCCAATCCACCAGAAAGCCCATGGAGCGACTGAACGTGTTCGAGCTTAGCGATTGGCAAAACAAGGCCGCCGCGCTGCGGTTCCCCGACCAGGCGGTCATCGGCGGCAAGTTGCGTTCGGCGCAGTCGGGCCAGACCTTCGCCGCGATCAACCCGGCCACCGGCGCGTGCCTGGCCAACGTGACCGCGTGCGGCGATGAAGAAGTGAACGCCGCCGTCAGCAATGCACGGCAGGTATTCGACGCCGGCACCTGGTCGGCGCGTTCGCCCGCTGAGCGCAAGCACGTGCTGCTGCGACTGGCGGAGCTGATCATGGACAACCGCGAAGAACTGGCGCTGCTCGACTCGCTGAACATGGGCAAACCGGTGATGGACGCCTACAACATCGACGTGCCGGGCGCCGCCGGAGTGTTTCGCTGGTACGCCGAAAGCCTCGACAAACTCTACGACCAGATCGCCCCGAGCGCGCAAGACGTGCTGGCAACCATCACGCGCGAAGCGCTCGGCGTGGTCGCCGCCGTGGTGCCGTGGAACTTCCCGCTGGACATGGCCGCCTGGAAACTCGCGCCCGCCCTGGCCGCTGGCAATTCGGTGATTCTCAAACCGGCCGAGCAATCACCGTTTTCCGCATTGCGGCTGGCGGAACTGGCGCTGGAAGCCGGGTTGCCGGCCGGCGTCCTGAACGTGTTGCCGGGCCTGGGCGAACAGACCGGCAAAGCGCTGGGCTTGCACCCGGACGTCGATTGCCTGGTGTTCACCGGGTCCACCGAAGTCGGCAAATACTTCATGCAATATTCCGCGCAATCGAACCTGAAACAGGTGTGGCTGGAGTGCGGCGGCAAGAGTGCCAACCTGGTGTTCGCCGATTGTCAGGACCTGGACCTGGCCGCCGAGAAAGCCGCGTTCGGCATCTTCTTCAATCAGGGCGAAGTGTGCTCGGCCAACTCGCGGTTACTGGTGCAGCGTTCGATCCACGACGAATTCGTCGAGCGCCTCAAGGCCCAGGCCGAGCGCTGGTTGCCGGGCGATCCGCTGGACCCGTCGAGCCGCGCCGGGGCGATTGTCGACAGCCGCCAGACCGCGCGCATCATGCAATGTATCCAGCAAGCCGAGCGTCAGGGGGCGACCAAGGTCTGTGGTGGCCGGCAGTCGTTATTCAACGGCTCCGACAATTTTGTTCAGCCAACGATTTTCACTGGCGTGAGCCCGGACATGCCGCTGTTTCGCGACGAAGTGTTCGGCCCGGTATTGGCGGTCACCGCATTCGATGACGAGGAACACGCCTTGCAGCTGGCCAACGACAGCGTTTACGGTCTGGCCGCCTCGCTGTGGACCGACGACCTCAATCGCGCGCACCGCGTGGCCCGGCAATTGCGAGCCGGCACGGTGTCGGTCAATTGCGTCGATGCGCTCGACGTGACCGTGCCGTTCGGTGGCGGCAAGCAGTCCGGTTTCGGCCGCGACCTGTCGCTGCACTCATTCGATAAATACACCCAGTTGAAGACCACCTGGTTTCAACTGCGCTGATAACAGCCGCTCATAACAAAACGGAGAACTGGCGATGACCACCCCACGTGAAACCCGCGACTACCAGGCCGCCGACGCCGCGCACCATATCCACGCATTCGTCGATCAGAAAGCACTCAACGACGAAGGCCCGCGGGTGATGGTGCGTGGCGAGCGTCTGCACCTGTGGGACAACGATGGTCGGCGTTATCTCGATGGCATGTCCGGGCTGTGGTGCACCAACCTCGGTTATGGCCGCAAGGACCTGGCCGCCGCCGCGACCCGACAGCTTGAGCAATTGCCGTACTACAACATGTTTTTCCACACCACCCACCCGCAGGTCATCGAGCTGTCAGAGCTGCTGTTCAGCCTGTTGCCGGGGCACTACAGCCACGCGATCTACACCAACTCCGGCTCTGAAGCCAACGAGGTGCTGATCCGTACGGTGCGCCGTTACTGGCAGGTGCTCGGCAAGCCCGAGAAGAAAATCATGATCGGCCGCTGGAACGGTTACCACGGTTCGACGCTGGCGGCGACGGCGCTTGGCGGCATGAAATTCATGCACGAAATGGGCGGCATGATCCCCGACATCGAACATATCGACGAGCCGTACTTCTTTGCCCACGAGGGCCACCTGACCCCGACCGAATTCGGCCTGCGGGCGGCGCAGCAACTGGAAGCAAAGATTCTTGAGCTGGGCGCCGACAAGGTCGCCGGGTTCATCGCCGAACCGTTCCAGGGCGCGGGCGGGATGATCTTTCCGCCGGAAAGCTACTGGCCGGAAATTCAGCGGATCTGCCGTAAATACGACGTGCTGCTGTGCGCCGATGAAGTGATCGGCGGCTTCGGGCGCACGGGTGAATGGTTCGCCCACGAACACTTCGGTTTCGAGCCGGATACGCTGTCGATCGCCAAGGGCCTGACCTCCGGTTACATCCCGATGGGGGGGCTAATCTTGTCGAAGAAAATGGCCCAGGTATTGGTGGAGCAGGGCGGGGTGTTTGCCCACGGCCTGACCTATTCCGGGCACCCGGTGGCGGCCGCGGTGGCCATCGCGAATCTCAAGGCCCTGCGCGATGAAGGCGTGGTGACGCGGGTCAGGGACGACATCGGGCCGTACTTGCAGCAGTGCTTGCGCGAGGTGTTCGGCAGTCACCCGTTGGTGGGCGATATTCAGGGCGTGGGCATGGTCGCGGCGTTGCAGTTTGCCGAGGATAAAACCAGCCGCAAGCGCTTTGCCAACGAGAACGACATCGCCTGGCGCTGCCGCACGATTGGGTTTGAAGAGGGGGTGATTATCCGTTCGACGCTGGGGCGGATGATCATGGCCCCGGCGTTGATTGCCAATCGCGAGGAGATTGATGAACTGGTTGGCAAGACCTTGAAAGCGGTGGATCGGACGGCGCAGGAATACGGTCGGCTTTGATCTTGTAGCGTTCTTTCGGGCCTCTTCGCGAGCAAGCCCGCTCCCACATTGGAATTGTGTCTACTTCGGTAATGGGGTCGACACAGATCCCCTGTGGGAGCGGGCTTGCTCGTGAATGCCATGGCCGATTCACTACAACGCCAACCTTTTGCACAACCTCTGTGCACCCCCGCCAACACCGCCCTTTTCCGGCGCACGCTACCCAGTTTTTTCATCACTCCCAAGCACATATTTCCTGATTTTCCTTCTCCCGACCTTGGGCCAACATCGACCTCGCCAGTCAGCCGAACGCTGCTCACCCAAACGTCCAGCAGAGACCGCAGGTAGCAGCGCTTCTATCGGCCCGCTGGCCGTACTGCCCATGACAAAACTAAATCAACAGCTTTGGGAGTGCTTCATGATCAAGTCCTTGCTTTCCCGCATCGCCCATCCACTGGCGATCACCGCCATCGCCGCCACGGTCGCCACCAGCGCCCAGGCCGGCACCCTGTCCATCGGCCACACCACGTGGGTCGGTTACGGCACGCTCTACCTCGCTCAAGACCTGGGCTACTTCAAGGAAAACGGTTTGACCGTCCAGTTGCCCGTCGTCGAAGAAGCCTCGATGTACATGGCCGCGCAAGCGTCAGGCGAACTGTCGGGTTCGGCGTCGACCATCGACGAAGTGCTGAAATACCGTCCGCAATTCTGCTTCAAGGCCGTGGCCGCGCTGGATGACAGCCACGGTGGCGACGGCGTGCTGGTGGGCAAGGACGTCATGAGTCTGCAAGAGCTGAAAGGCAAAGCGGTGGCGGTGAACGAAGGGTCGACCTCGCAGTTCTGGCTGTCCTATCTGCTGAAAAAACACGGCATGACCATGAGCGACATCACCGTGCAGAACATGACCGCCGACGACGCCGCCACCGCGTTCATCGCCGGTCGCGTGCCCGCCGCCGTGACGTGGGAGCCGCACTTGTCGATGGTCCGTGACAAGCAGCAAGGCAAGGTGCTGATCGACAGCAGCAGCACGCCGGGGGTGATCGTCGACGTGGTCGCGCTCAATTGCTCGGTCATCGACAAGCAGCCGGAAGACGTCAAGGCGTTGGTCGCCGGCCTCTACAAAGCCGTGAAGTACACCCGGGAGCATCCGGAAGAAGCCTACAAAATCATGGCCAAAGGCGTCGGCGGTTACCTGGCCGATCCGAAGGAACTGGCTGCCGCCGCCCAAGGCGTGCGCTTTTACGATCAGGCCATGAGCGAAAAACTCCTCGGCTCGCCGGGCAAACCGGGCGACAGCGCACCGCTGATCAAACTGGCCAATGAAACCGCCAGCGAATTGCAGGGCAAACCCTACAACGTCAGCAATGACGACCTGATCGACAACCGTTTCGTCAGCCCGCTGTAGGAGGTTTGCATGTTCAAGCGCAATTCATGGCTGAGCCGCTGCGTCACGCCCAAGACCGGCCTGCCGGTGCAGGTGATCTGGAGCGCGAGCGGCCTGGCCTGGGTGTTGTTGATCGGCCTGTGGGCCGGGTTGTCTTACGGCGGCGTGGTGCCGGGCATGTTCCTGCCGACCCCGGGCGCGGTGGTCGAGGCCGCCGTGCGCCTGAGCCGCGACGGCACCCTCGGCCTGCATGTGTGGGCCAGTCTGGAAGTGGTGATGATCGGTTTTATTGTGTCGTCGCTGGTGGCGGTGCCGCTGGGGTTGCTGATGGGCAGCTTCCGGATCGTCCAGGCGTTCCTCGAGCCGATGGTCAACTTCATCCGTTACTTGCCGGTGACCTCGTTCGTGCCGCTGTTCATTCTGTGGATCGGCATCGGGCTGGAGCAGCGGGTCTCGGTGATTATCTTCGGCGTGTTTTTCCAGCAACTGGTGATGATCGCGGACGTGTCCAAGGGCATCTCCAAGGATTTGATCAACGCGTCCTACACCTTGGGTTCGACCCGTCGCGACGCGGTGCTGCATGTGATCGCCCCGGCGTCGTTGCCGGGCGTGCTCGACACCTTGCGCGTGACCATGGGCTGGGCCTGGACGTACCTGGTGGTCGCCGAGCTGGTCGCGGCGTCGAGCGGCCTGGGTTACTTGAGCCTCAAAGCCATGCGCGGCTTTCAGGTGGATGTGATTTTTCTCGCGATCGCGATCATCGGCCTGCTGGGGCTGATCACCGATCAACTGTTCCGTTTCCTTCGCCTGAGGATCGCCGCATGGGCTCAGTAAGCGCCGTAAATCCCCGTTTCGTTACCCCAACGGCCGCCCCGGTGGACGCGGCGCCACGGCTGCAAGTGGACAAGGTCAGCCTGCGTTATCAGAAGCCCGACGGTGGCGTGTTTACCGCGCTGGAGCAGGTTTCATTCGAGGTGCCGGACCAGCAGTTTGCCGTGCTGGTCGGGCCGTCGGGTTGTGGCAAATCGAGTTTGCTGTACCTCACCGCCGGGCTGAACGAACCCACCGAAGGCGAGATTTACGTCGGCGGCCAACAGGTGCAAGGACCGGGCGCGGACCGTGGCATGGTGTTCCAGAGCTACACGCTGTTTCCGTGGCTGACCGTGCGCCAGAACGTCGAGTTCGGCCTGAAACGCCGTGGCATGGCGGCGGCGCAACGCAAGGAAATCGTCGATTACTACGTCAATGAAGTGGGCCTGACAGGCTTCGCCGACAACTATGCCAAGCAGCTGTCGGGCGGGATGATGCAGCGCGTGGCGATTGCCCGGGCGTTGGCCAATGACCCGCAAATCCTGTTGATGGACGAACCGTTTGGCGCCCTCGACAGCCAGACGCGTCTGCAAATGCAGCAGCTGTTGTTGCGGGTCTGGGGCAACAGCAAGAAGACCGTGCTGTTCGTCACGCACGATATCGACGAGGCGATTCTGCTGGGCGACCGCGTGTACGTGATGGGCGCCCGGCCTGGGCGGATCAAGCAGATTCTGGACGTGCCGATCAACCGCCCACGGACCCTGGACATGGTCATGGAACGCTCGTTTATCGACATGAAACGCCAGATCTTCGGGCTGTTGCATGATGAGCTGGAAGAGGCGCATTGAACCTGCTGCAAGCCTTGCACAAAACCTGTGGGAGCAAGCCCACAGGTTTTGGATTGTCAGTTGGCGGGTAGCAGGAACCGGGCGATCACTGGCAGGTGGTCGGAGATGCGCAGGGTGTCGTCCTGCCGCACCATCGCCTCGACCCGTTTGATGCGCGGGCTGTAGAAGATGTAATCGACTGTGCGATCCGGGCCGTTCAAGCCCGGGTCATTCGGGTAATGGGTCAGCCAGTGCGCCCGGTCGACACCGCTGGCTTCGTTGTTGGTCGGGATCATCGGGTACTTGTCCCACAACACATGCAATGCGCTGTCGACGGTGTAGGGCGTGCGTTGCTCTTCGGGCAAACGTTGGTATTGGCCCAGCGGCAACAGGTTGAAATCGCCACCGATCATCCATTGCGTGCCACGGCTTTCGTACTTGTCGAGCACGTTGGCCACCGCCGTCACTTGCGCTTGCAACGTGTCGTCGGGCTGGGTGACCCGGTCGAGGTGGGTGTTGAGCACCGCCATCTGACCGCCGTCACTCAACGGCAGATACGTGACCAGCAGCGCGTTTTTCGGTTTGAACTGGCGGCTGACGATGTTGGCCGGCGCGATCGGTAATTGCAGGCGTTCGGCGTGTTCGATCTGGTAATGGCTGAGCGTTGCCAGTTGCCGGCCGACGCTGCCGAAGATGTGCGGGTCCGGCACGAACTCGGCTTTCCAGTCGAAGGCGTGGGCGCTGCACGGATAGAGGTCGGCGACCCGTTCTTGCAGCAACTTGACCTGGTCCTGGTAGTCGCTGGCCTTGGCGCCGTCATCCAGTTCCTGCAACAGCACGATGTCCGGGTTTTCGTCGCGAATCACCCGCGCCACTTCGTCGAGGCTGAACGCCATGTCTTCGGGGGTCGGGTTCTCGTCGTCGCCATGCGCCAGGTCATCCCAGAACACGTAGCGTTTGCCCGCCAGGAACTGGACGTTCCACGTCATCACTTTCAGCGCCTGGCCGGGCACCAGTGTCGGCGCTTGAGCATTGCAACTGACCGGCACCACTTCCTTGGCACCGGGGCGCCAGGTCAGGGTATAGATCAGCAGGGCAATCAGGCCGATGGCACTCAGCAGGCCCAGCAGGGTGTAGCGCAGAAAACGGGTCATGGGCTTTTGGCGTTACAGAAGAAGGTCCTGAGCATAACCGAGCGTCGGGCTTAATCCCAAGGATTAGCCCCAACACAATCGTTGGCGAAAAACCTGTGGGAGCGGGCTTGCCAATGGCGGGGCTTGCGTTCAGCGTGGGCCGTCGATTTTTTCGGGCGCATCGCCAATCAGCATGAACAAGCGGAACAGCACCACGCTGGTGAACAGTTGCAGGAAACTGTGGGCGCTGTCGATCAGCAACGAGATGACCGGGTTCGGATCGGGATACGCCGTGAACGTCGCGCCCTTGAGCAGCCACAACGGGCCCATCACACACAGAATGCACACCAGAATCCGCAGGAAATGGCCGCGAGTCAGGCGCAGGCTTTCTTTCATCGCGGCCAGCGGCGCCATGCCGCGCAGCACCAGCAGGTACTCGGCGAAGGCCAGGGTCACCATCAGCCAGATACCTGGCAGGAAATACAGCGACAGACCAAGCAAAATCAGCAGCGTGTTGAGCGCGGTCAGCAGGGCGAAACGCGGCCACATCGTGGCGGCCGTCGCCAGCAGATCGCGGGTGCGCGGTGATTCGCCACGGCTGCGGGCATCGAGAAACAGGATCAGCGCGGCGGTGTACAGCGGATACACCAGCAGGCCGACAATCACGCTGTAACCGGGAAAGCCCTCGGGACCGGCGGTATGGTCGACCACTTGTTGCAGCAATGCCTCAAGGACCACCAGTGGCAGACACAGCTGCACGATCTGGCCCAGGTTGCGTTTGAAGAAATACAGGGAGTCACGCAGTACATCGAACGGATTCATCAGTCGGTATCGCAGGTTGAACGCAGTGGCCCACTTTAACCGATGAAGTGCGGGGAGGCGCAAACGTAAACGTTCGGGAAAGGGCATTGAAACAACTTGCTTCAGCCTCCATTAAGGTCAGGCACCTTATCCTCAATGGAGAAGGATCACGATTTCTCCGGCAATCTACGAGGTCGCCATGAACAGCGAAGAACAAACCCTGATCGATGGACTGTTTTCCCGGCTGCAACAGGCCGAAACGGATTCATCCCCGCGCGACGCCCAGGCCGAGGCGCGGATCAAGGAACACCTGACACGCCAGCCCGCGGCCGGCTATTTCATGACCCAGGCGATTCTGGTGCAAGAGGCGGCCATCAAGAGCCTCGACGAGCAGAACAAGCAACAGGCGCAGCAAATCCAGCAATTGCAGGCCGAACTGCAATCGGCCAAGGCTCAGGCACCCGCCGCGGCATCGGCCAGCGGCGGCTTTTTGTCGAGCATCTTCGGCGGCGGCTCCCGCGATCCGCAGCCCGTCCAGAGCGCCGCGCCGGCCGGTGGCGGCTGGCGTGAACCGGGGCGGCCGTCGGGCAATTCGCAGCCGCCACAGCAGAACTTCGGTGCCGCGCCGCAGAATTACGGCGCCCCGCAGCAGAACTACTCTCCTCAACAGCAGGCGCCAATCGGTAGCGGCTTCCTTGGCGGCGCGCTGAAGACCGCCGCCGGTGTGGCCGGTGGCGTGATGCTGGCGCAAGGCATCAGCAGCCTGTTCCACAGCAACCAGCAGCCTCAGGAAATCGTCGAAGTCATCAAGGACGAGCCGGCACAGGTCAACGATCAAAGCGGCGACCAAGGCTGGAACGACGATCAGCGCGTGGCTGATAACTCCTCCAATGATCAGGGCGGCTACGCCGACGCTGATTACAACGATGACAGTTCATCGTTCTTTGGCGGTGATGACGACTCCTTCGTCTGATACGCCATTCGTCCGGAGCGCCCAGGCGCTCCGGGCTGATTATTCGCGGAACAATCCTTGAGGCTGGCATACTGGGCGACTTTTCGGGCCTGGTGCCTGATCCAGCCTGCGCGCCTGTGCGCAATGAGGAATCGCGGTGAAGAAAATTGCAGTGTTCGCCGATGTTCAAAACCTCTATTACACCGTGCGTCAGGCTTATGGTTGCCACTTCAATTACGCAGCGTTGTGGGCTGACATCAGCAAACAGGGCGAGATCGTCGAGGCCTACGCCTACGCCATCGACCGTGGCGACAGCAAACAGCAGCAATTCCAGCAGATCCTGCGCAACCTCGGCTTCACCGTGAAGCTCAAGCCCTACATCCAGCGCAGCGACGGCTCGGCCAAGGGCGACTGGGACGTGGGCATCACCCTCGACATCATGGACGCCGCCGATCACGTCGACGAAGTGGTGCTGGCTTCCGGCGACGGTGATTTCGACATGTTGCTGGAACGCATCATCAGCAAACACGGGGTGCAAGCGGTGGCGTATGGCGTGCCGGGCCTGACGGCTAACTCGCTGATCCGCGCCGCCAGCCGCTACGTGCCGATTGAAGGCGCGTTGCTGCTCAAGAATTGATTTATACGGAGTAGAAACAGGTTTGGAACGCATAGCCGTTATCGACTTTGAAACCACCGGGATCTCCCCGAGCAGCAGCTGCCGGGCCACGGAAATCGCCGTGGTGATCCTTGAACAGGGGCGCATCGTCGACCGTTACCAAAGCCTGATGAACGCCGGCGTACGCGTCCCGGCGTTCATCGAACAACTCACCGGCATCAGCAACGCGATGCTGCGCACGGCGCCGTCGGCCGAGCAGGTGATGAACGAAGTCAACGAATTCGTCGGCATCACGCCGCTGCTGGCGCACAACGCCGCGTTTGACCAGAAGTTCTGGGATTTTGAACTGGGGCGGATCAAGCGTACGCGGTTGCAGAACTTTGCCTGCTCGCTGCTATTGGCCCGGCGGCTGATGCCGGCCGCGCCGAATCACAAACTGGGGACGCTCACCACGTTTGCCAGTTTGCCCAACACCGGCAAGGCTCACCGGGCGATGGCGGATGCCGAGATGGCGGCGAACCTGACGACGCACTTGGCTGCGCAACTGCGCCAGCAGCACGGGTTGCGCGAGTTGTCCCATGACCTGCTGGTCAGCCTGCAAAAAGTGCCGGCGGCGAAGATCAACGAACACCTGAAGCGCCATCGCGGGTTCTGACTGATACCAACCAATCCTCTGACTGACACCCCATAAATCCCCTGTGGGAGCGGGCTTGCTCGCGAGAGCGCTGTGTCAGGCCCGGTGATATTGGATGGGCTGACCCCTTCGCGAGCAAGCCCGCTCCCACATTTGGGTCTGCGGCGGCAGTTAGATTGGTTTTCTTTTCAGCAGCTCCAACGGTATTGCTATCCGTGCGTTGAAAAGTGTACCGGTGCGATAAACAGGTTTTGTAACTTATTTTTGCTGCCTGGCCTTTCTAAAATATCCAATCTCCTTGTCTTGCTTACGAGCTGCCCCATGCCTGGCTTACGTCGCTTCCCCTTGCCGTTGATCGCTGCTTTTTTCGCCGTGTACGTGATCTGGGGCTCGACTTACCTGGTGATTCGCATCGGCGTCGACTACTGGCCGCCGTTGTTGCTCGCCGGTATTCGCTTCGTGATTGCCGGGAGCTTGATGTACGCCTTCCTGCGCTGGCGCGGGGCGCCGGCGCCGACGTGGGCGCAGTGGAAAGCGGCGGGGATCATCGGGATTTTGCTGCTCTGCCTCGGTAACGGTGCAGTGAGCGTGGCCGAACACACGGGCGTTGCGTCCGGGGTGGCGGCGCTGGCGGTGGCGACGGTGCCGTTGTTTACCTTGCTCTGCGGCTATTTCTGGGGCGCACGCAATACCCGCCTCGAATGGGCCGGGATTGTGCTGGGGCTGATCGGTATCGCCATACTCAACCTCGGCTCCAACCTGCAATCGAGTCCGTTGGGCGCGGCGTTGCTGGTGTTCGCGGCGGCGGTCTGGGCGTTCGGTTCGGTCTGGAGCAAACATTTGCCGCTGCCTCAAGGCGCAATGGCCAGTGCCGTGGAAATGCTGGTGGGCGGCGTAGCGTTGCTGATCGGCAGTGCGCTGAGCGGCGAACACATGGAACACCTGCCACCGGTCGAAGGCTGGGTTGCGCTGGCTTACCTGGTGTTCTTCGGTTCGATCATCGCTTTCAACGCTTACATGTACCTGTTGAAAAACGTGCGCCCGGCCGCCGCCACCAGTTATGCCTACGTCAACCCGGCGGTGGCGGTGTTGCTGGGCATTGTGTTTGTCGGCGAGACCATCGGGATCGAGGAAGGACTGGCGATGCTGGTGATCATCAGCGCCGTGGTGTTGATCGGTTTGCCGCAATGGCGGCGGCCGCCGGTTCGGCCTGCTGTAGCCGCGCCGACAGAATCCCGTGTGAATTAGGGTAAACTGCGCGCCATTGCATGCCCGCTCCTGATTTTTCCTACGGTAATCCCATGACTTTCGCCTCCCTTGGCCTGATCGAACCCTTGCTGCGCTCTCTTGAGACGCTCGGCTACCAGACCCCGACGCCGGTTCAGGCGCAAGCCATTCCGGCGGTGCTGGCCGGTCGCGACCTGATGGCCGCCGCCCAGACCGGCACTGGCAAGACCGCCGGTTTCGCGCTGCCGCTGCTGCAGTTGCTGGCCATGGAAGGGCCGAAAGTTGCCTCCAACTCGGTGCGCGCGCTGATTCTGGTGCCGACCCGCGAGCTGGCCGAACAGGTTCACGAAGCCGTGCGCCAGTACGCCGAAAACCTGCCGTTGAGCACTTACGCGGTGTACGGCGGCGTCAGCATCAACCCGCAAATGATGAAGCTGCGCAAGGGTGTCGACGTGCTGGTGGCGACGCCGGGGCGTCTGCTCGACCTGTATCGCCAGAAGGCCCTCAAGTTCAATCAGCTGCAAACGCTGATTCTGGACGAAGCCGATCGCATGCTCGATCTGGGGTTCTCCGAAGAGCTGGGGAATATTTACCGGGTGCTGCCGAAGCAACGTCAGACGCTGTTGTTTTCTGCCACGTTCTCCGACGCGATCCGGTTGCTGGCCGGGCAAATGCTCAACGATCCGCTGAGCATCGAAGTCAGCCCGCGCAACGTCGCGGCCAGTACCGTCAAGCAATGGGTGGTGGTGGTCGACAAGAAGCGCAAGCCGGAGCTGTTCATTCATTTGCTGCGCAAGGGCAAATGGAAGCAGGTGCTGGTGTTCGCCAAGACCCGCAATGGTGTCGACGCGCTGGTGGAAAAACTCCAGGGCCTGGGCGTCAACGCCGACGGCATTCACGGCGACAAACCGCAAGCCACCCGTCAGCGCGCACTGGACCGTTTCAAGGCCAGTGAAGTGCAGATCCTGGTCGCCACCGACGTCGCGGCCCGTGGTCTGGACATCGAAGACTTGCCGTTGGTGGTCAACTTCGACCTGCCAATCGTGGCGGAAGACTACATCCACCGCATCGGTCGCACCGGTCGTGCGGGCGCGACCGGGCAGGCTATTTCGCTGGTCTGCGCCGATGAAGTGAATTTGCTGTCGGCCATCGAGACGTTGACCCGTCAGACCTTGCCGCGGCAGATGGAACACGATTTCGAACCTGAGCACCGGGTGCCGGACACCGATGCCAGTGGCCAAGTGGTGAAGAAACCGAAAAAACCGAAGAAGCCGAAGGTCTCCGGTGGCGGTAAACGCAACCTCGGTAAATGGGTCGAGAGTGGCGATGCTTCCGCGGTGGAGCCTTCGATCAAGCCTGTGCGTAAAGTGCCGGTGTTCAACACGGGGCCGCGCAAGAAAAAACCTTGATGATTTGTGTCGTCGGTTAAACCGCCTTCGCGAGCAAGCCCGCTCCCACAGGAGATTTGTGAACGACGCAAATCCCCTGTGGGAGCGGGCTTGCTCGCGAAGGACGCGCCTCGGTCTTAACCCTGGCGCTTCAACCACTCCACCATCCCCAACCCCGCCGCCCGCCCACTGGCGAAACACGCGGTCAGCAGATAGCCGCCTGTCGGCGCTTCCCAATCGAGCATTTCCCCCGCGCAAAACACGCCGGGAAGTTGCTTAAGCATCAAGCGCTCATCCATCGACTCGAACCGCACGCCACCGGCGCTGCTGATGGCTTCGTCCAGTGGCCGGGTTTTGCGCAGCGTCAGCGGCAGCGCCTTGATCGCTTTGGCCAGCAGCGCTGCATCGGCGAAGCATTCGGCCGGTGTGAGTTCGCGCAGCAGCGCCGCTTTCACGCCATCGATCCCGAGTTGACTGTGCAAATGTTTGGCCATCGAACGCGAGCCACGGGGTTTGTTCAACGCGGCCAGAACTTTATCCACAGGTCTGCCCGGTAACAGGTCGAGGTGGACAGTGGCCGAACCCTGCTGGTTGATCGCTTCGCGGATCGGCGCCGACAGGGCGTAGATCAAACTGCCTTCAATCCCGGTCGCCGTGATCACACATTCGCCAAGCCGTGGCACGTCGTCATTGAGGCCGATGGCGATGTTTTTCAGCGGGCTGCCGGCGAATTTGCTCACCATCAGATCGCTCCAGGCCTGCACCTCGAAGCCGCAATTGCTCGGTTGCAGCGGCATCAGTCCGACACCGCGTTGCTCCAGTGGCAGCATCCACGCGCCATCCGAGCCGAGGCGCGACCAACTGCCGCCGCCGAGGGCCAGCAGGGTGGCGTCGGGCGCCAGGCTTTTTTCACCGTCGGGGCTCGAGACCTTCAGGCTGCCGTCGGCGTTCCAGCCGAGCCAACGGTGGCGTGTGTGGATCACCACGCCGGCATCGCGCAGGCGTTTGAGCCAGGCGCGTAGCAGCGGCGCGGCTTTCATGTCGGTCGGAAATACCCGGCCGGAGCTGCCGACAAAGGTTTCGATGCCCAGGTCATGAATCCACTGGCACAGTGCGTCAGCGCCAAATGCGCGCAGCAGCGGTGCAATCTGCGGGGCGCGTTCGGCGTAGCGCGAGAGGAACGCCGGGTAGGCTTCGGAATGGGTGATGTTCATGCCGCCGACGCCGGCCAGCAGGAATTTGCGCCCTACCGAAGGCATGCCGTCGTACAGGTCGACGTTGACGCCGGCCCGACTCAACACTTCGGCCGCCATCAAACCGGCGGGGCCGCCGCCGATGATGGCGACGTGCGAGGGCAAGGAAGTCGAGGGCTGGGTCATGGCGTGCGCTGCGGTATGGCGGAATAAGCCGCGCATTCTACCAGCACGGATCAAGGTGGGATGGCTTCAGGCGGTGGTTAAAAAACAACCATCGATGTGTAGGCTATGCGCCGCATGGCCTGTAGGCCCTTTCACTCAGGTTATCCACAGGCCGTTCCACAGGCATTGTGGGTAAAGACTCACACCTCAATGACAACCTGATGACGTCCACACCCGTTGCGCGCTGTGATGAAGGATTCCATGGCGCCGCGCCAACGCCTGGCGATCCTTGCTGTAGCCGCCGCCAATCACCCCGACCACCGGAATATCTCGCCCCAGGCAATGGCGCATCACGCTTTCATCGCGAGCGGCCACGCCGGCGTCGGTCAGCTTGAGGTAACCGAGGGCGTCATCTTTGTGCACATCGACCCCGGCGTCATACAGCACCAGGTCCGGTTGGTAGAGCGGCAGCAAATAATTCAGCGCGTCGTCCACCACTTTCAGGTAATCGGCGTCGCCCATGCCTTTTGGCAGCGGGATGTCCCAGTCACTTTCGGCTTTGCGTGCAGGAAAGTTCTTTTCGCAGTGCAGGGAAACGGTCACCGCGTCCGGGGTGTTGTGCAGAATCCGCGCCGTTCCATCGCCCTGATGGACGTCGCAATCGAAGATCAGCACCCGGTTCACACGACCGCTTTCCAGCAGGAAATGGCTGATCACCGCCAGGTCATTGAAGATGCAGAAACCCGCCGGGTAGTCGTAATGCGCGTGGTGCGTGCCGCCGGCCAAGTGACAGGCCAGCCCGTGTTCCAGCGCCTGTTCTGCCGCCAGCAACGAACCGCCGACCGCCCGCACGGTGCGCCGGGCCAGCGCTTCGCTCCACGGCAGGCCGAGGCGCCGCTGGTCTTCGCGGGACAACTCGCCGCTCATGTAGCGTTCGATATAGGCAGCGTCATGCGCGAGGCCGAGAATCTCCGCAGGGCAGAGCTGCGGGCGCAGCAGGTCGGCGTCCCGGGTCAGTCCGCTCTCCACCAGGTGATCGCGCAGCAGGCGAAACTTGTCCATGGGGAAGCGGTGATCCGCCGGGAACTCGGGGCTGTAGTCTTCGTGGTAAATCAGTGGCAGCGGCATGCGTGATTTCAGCGGTGAATGAAGGACGGATCCTACCAGCGATGTAGACTTGCGGCTTGGAAACGGAGGGGAACATGGAGCCGATACTGCAACTCGAGAGCGCGCGACTGCTGTTGCGGCAGTGGCGAGACGAGGATTTGCCGGAATTTGCCGCCATGTGCGCCGATCCGCAGGTGATGCGTTATTTCCCGGCGCCCTTGAGCCGCCTGGAGAGTGCCTCGCTGATCGGGCGGATTCGCGGGCATTTTGCCGAGCATGGTTTTGGCCTCTGGGCGCTGGAGCGTAAAGACAGCGGCGCCTTCATCGGGTTTACCGGGCTCGGCGTCGTCGGTTTCGACGCGCCTTTCACCCCGGCCATCGAGATCGGCTGGCGCCTGGCCCGCGAGCATTGGGGGCTGGGTTACGCCAGCGAAGCGGCGTGGACCGCGCTGCGCTGCGGGTTTGACCGCTTGGCGCTGAAAGAACTCGTGGCGTTCACCACGCAATCCAACACGCCTTCCGAGAAAGTCATGCAAGCGATTGGCATGCAGCATGATTCAGCCGATGACTTCGAGCACCCCAAACTCGCCGTCGATCATCCCTTGCGCCACCATGTCCTGTACCGCATCACCCGTGAACAATGGCTGCAAACCTTGCATGGATAAGCCGGCGCGGACGTTTACAATGGCCGCCATTAACTGAATCGACCGTCGCAGCCAAGCCTGCGCGGCAAGCTGTGTGTGAGGAGAGTCTGAATGAGCCAAGTGTTGGATGATCTGGTCGATTTGCTGACCCTGGAGCCGATCGAAGAAAACCTGTTCCGTGGCCGCAGCCAGGACCTGGGCTTTCGTCAGTTGTTTGGTGGTCAGGTGATCGGTCAGTCGCTGTCGGCGGCCAGCCAGACCGTTGAAGAAGCACGGCATGTGCATTCGATGCACGGTTATTTCCTGCGTCCTGGCGACTCCGCGCTGCCCGTGGTGTATCAGGTGGATCGGGTGCGCGACGGCGGCAGTTTCAGCACGCGCCGGGTGACGGCGATCCAGAAGGGCCACCCGATTTTCACGTGCAGCGCCTCGTTCCAGTACGACGAGAAAGGCTTCGAGCACCAAGCCGAAATGCCCACGGTGGTGGGCCCGGAAAACCTGCCGTCGGAGCTGGAACTGACCCAGCAGCGCGCGCACCTGATTCCCGAGCACATGCGCGAAAAATTTCTGTGCCCCAAGCCGATCGAGTTCCGACCGGTCACCGAGAAAGATCCCTACAACCCGCAGCCGTCCGACCCGGTCAAGTACGTCTGGTTTCGCGCCGACGGTGCCTTGGCGGACTCGCCAGCGCTGCACAAATACTTGCTGGCCTACGCCTCGGACTTCGGTTTGCTGACCACCTCGATGCAGCCGCACGGCAAATCGGTCTGGCAGAAAGACATGCAAGTCGCCAGCCTCGATCACGCCTTGTGGTTCCACGCGGACCTGCGTGCCGATGACTGGTTGCTGTACGCGATGGACAGCCCTTGGGCCGGCAATTCCCGCGGTTTTACCCGTGGCAGCGTGTTCAACCGCGCCGGACAACTGGTGGCCTCGGTCACGCAGGAAGGGCTGATTCGGCATCGCAAGGATTGGGCATGAGCCTGGCCGAGGTGCGGCATTGGGTGTTCGACATGGACGGCACCCTGACGGTGGCGGTGCATGACTTCGCGGCGATTCGCGTGGCGCTGGCGATCCCGGCCGAAGACGACATCCTGACCCACCTCGCGGCGCTGCCCGCCGCTGAAGCCGCGGCGAAACATGCGTGGTTGCTGGAGCACGAACGGGATCTGGCGCTCGGTTCGAAACCGGCGCCGGGCGCGGTCGAGCTGGTGCGAGAGCTGGCCGGGCGCGGCTATCGGTTGGGCATCCTCACGCGCAACGCCCGCGAGTTGGCGCACGTTACGCTGGAGGCCATCGGCCTGGCGGACTGCTTTGCGGCGGAGGATGTGCTGGGCCGCGATGAAGCGCCGCCCAAGCCGCATCCCGGTGGTTTGCTGAAACTGGCCGAAGCCTGGAACGTGCCGGCCAGTGAGTTGGTGATGGTCGGTGATTACCGGTTTGATCTGGATTGCGGCCGGGCGGCGGGGGCGCGGACGGTGTTGGTGAATCTGCCGGATAATCCTTGGCCTGAGCTGACGGATTGGCATGCGGCGGATTGCGTGGTGTTGCGGGAGATGTTGTCGGCTTGATGGCCTATTCGCGAGCAAGCCCGCTCCCACAGGGAGTCTGTGTCGTTCACAAATCTCCTGTGGGAGCGGGCTTGCTCGCGAAGAGGCCCTGCCAGGCAACACAAGGCTCACTGCCCAAACAACACCTTCTGCCCCTGCGGCGACGTAAACATCCCATCCCCGTTATGCCCGACCCCCGGCACTTCGACCAGCCGCTGATTCACCCCTTTAGGGTTGCGGCGCAGCAGGTAATCGAAAAAATTATGTCCGCGAATCAAGCGATAAGCGCCTTGGGCTTCAGCCTCGCAACCCTTGTCCAGCGCCGGGTGCTGTGGATCGATGTCCAGCTGACCGAGCAGATACGTCACGTCGCGTTTGACGTAGCGACTTTCAAGCTGCGGTGCCGTCTGACCACTGGCATAGACCGGCAAATCCACCAGCCCATACTTCCACCGATTGAAACCGGGGCACGTCGCGTGATTAAACGCCACGGGCCGGCGTTCATCGAAATAGGCGTATGACGAAGGGTTGGCGACCACGTAACGCACCTTGACCCCGGCCGCTTCAAGTGCCGGCTGATCCTGGCTCAACAACGCATAACGCTGAACCACTTGCGCGCCGCCGGAGTGCCCGGCAATCACCACTTCTTTCAGGTCCGGAAACTGCTGACGGTCGGCGAAACGGGCGACGATCTGGTCAAGCGCACCGTAGGAACTCAGGGCAAATGGCGCGGTGGAGGCGCTGCCGGCCATCCAGTCATTGCCCTGCCAGCGCAACACGGTGTCGGCCACGGGGTGCCGCGCGACGTCATCTTGGTTAAGGAATTGCGGGGCGATCACCAGCGTGTTCGCGCTTTGTCCGGCCTGGTCTGCCGCGCGCTCGGCGCTTTGGCGGTAGGTTTCGGCATTGCGCAGCCGACCATGAATGATGATCAGCACACGCTCGATTTTCGCTGGCGCCGGGCCGATGCCCACCGCCATCTCGCCTTCTTTCAACAACAGCCGACCGGGGCTGATTTCCTTGACCCCATGCTCGGCGGCCAGGGTACTTGCGCAGGTGAACAACAACGCTAACAGCCACTTATTCATTTACAGGTTTTTCGCCGCAAAGGTATCGCACTGGCCGACCTGGCCTTGCGCAAATCCGGTTTTGAACCAGCGCACCCTTTGCGCTGACGTGCCATGGGTAAACGAGTCCGGCACCACGCGGCCCTGACCCTGTTGCTGCAAACGGTCGTCGCCAATGGCGTTGGCGGCGTTCAAGGCTTCCTCGATGTCCCCCGGTTCCAGCCAGTTCAGGCGCTTCTGCGCATTGTTGGCCCAGACCCCGGCCAGGCAATCGGCCTGTAATTCCTGACGCACCAACAAACCGCCGTCGCCTTCCATCTGCCGACCTTGCGCGCGGGCCGCCTGCATTTTTGCGGACACGCCGAGCAAGGTCTGCACATGGTGTCCGACTTCGTGAGCGATCACGTAGGCCTGAGCGAAATCACCGGCGGCGGAAAAGCGCTGCGACATTTCCTGGAAGAACGCCATGTCGAGGTAAACCTTCTGGTCCGCCGGGCAATAAAACGGCCCCGTTGCCGACGTCGCCAGTCCGCAGGCTGAATTGACCCGATTGCTGAATAGCACCAGCGTCGGATTTTTATACTGCCGACCGGCCTGCTGGAAAATCTGGCCCCAAGTGTCTTCGGTGTCGCCGAGGATCGAGCGCACGAATTCGGCGCCTTCGTCATTGGCTGGTGGCGCCTTGCGGGTCTGATTGGTGGCCGGTGCCGATTGCTCGCTCATCTGCCCGGTGAGTTGCCCGAGGATCTGCATCGGGTCCTGGCCGGTGATCCAGCCGATCCCGACGATCAGAATGATCGCGGTCAGGCTCAGGCCCTTGCCGCCACCGAAACGCATCCCGCCACCGCCACTGCCGACATCATCACCACGGGCATCGACCACGTTGTCGCTGCGTCGGCCTTTTTTCCATAGCATGTGGGAATCCTCTGATTGTCCGTGGGCATGAGTGTTGCTGGTGTGTGGGAGCGGCGCCAGTCCGGTCGTCCGGCTTTTCACGGGGTAGCCGTGAACGTTGTCGGGAACAGTGCAGTGTAGGAACGTGGATCACCCAGTGAATTCCGTCAGGCGCCGGGTTTTTATTGCCATGGGCGAGTGACGGCGATGTTGGCTGCGGGTTCCAGATTTTGCGTTACTCGCTGCGTCTTCTAGAATCATGCAAATTGTGTACGGAACCTCCAATGGCCGGCAGTCAGATCGAACGTGTTTTCAACGTGCTGGAAAGCCTCACCAGTGAACCTCGCGGCGTGCCGATGCAGACGCTGGCGGCGCAGCTCGACATCCCCAAAAGCGCAACGCATCGGTTGCTCGCCGAACTGATTCGGCTGGGCTACGTACGGCAGAACCCAGAGAACTTGCGCTATCACTTGTCGACCAAACTGGTGGCGCTGGGCTTTCGTTATTTGGCGGGCAGCGGCGCGGACATTGTGCAGCCGGTGCTCGATCGCCTGGCCAGCGAGACGGGCGAACTGGTGCGCCTGGGCGTGATCGAAGGTGAGCGGCAGGTCTGGATCGCCAAATCCCAGGGCGCCCGTTCGGGGTTGCGATACGACCCTGACATGGGCCGTGATGCGCCGCTGTTCTATACCGCATCGGGCCACGCGTGGCTGGCGTGCATGAGCGATGCGCAAGCGTTGTCGCTGGTGGAGCGGCAAGGGGGCGACCGGCCGAAAGATTTGGGGCCGAACGCACCGCGCTCAACCATTGAATTGCTGGAACGGCTGCGTCTGGCGCGGGATCAGGGCTACGCCTGTGTCGAGGAGAGTTCGGCGGTGGGCACCTCGGCCATTGCCGCCGTGGTGCGCCAGCCGCGTGACGGGCGAGTGATTGGCGTATTGAGCATTGCCGGGCCAAGTGCGCGGCTGCCGGGCGCACGCCTGCATGAACTGGCGCCGTTGTTGCTCAAGTTCACTGTGGAGTTGTCAGCGGCAAGCCTTGCTTCAGAGTTGTTCAGTTAATTGGCCGCACGCCCACAAGGTAAAAGGTGGGCGCTGTTCGAACACATTAAGCCGATACGTGTTCATGAATCTGGAACCGGATTCTAAATTGGTGAAATTCGCAGTCCACAAGGGAAACCCATGACCATCAGCACACCACTCTCGGGCGTAAACCAGCCCTTCAAAGGGATTTTGCTGATCGTCGTTGCCACCTTCCTGTTCTCCAGTCATGACGCGTTGTCGAAATACCTTTCGGGGTTCTACCCGATCATCATGGTGGTGTGGGCGCGTTATATGGTGCACACCTTATTGATGGCCGGGATTTTTCTGCCGCAATCCGGGTTGCGCGTCCTGCGTACCAAGCGGCCATTGCTGCAATTGATAAGGGCGCTGTGTTTGCTGGGCACCAGTCTGTTTTTCACCACCGGCTTGCAGTACATCCCGCTCGCCGAAGCCACGGCGGTCAACTTTCTTGCGCCGGTGCTGGTCACTGCGCTGTCGGTGCCGCTGCTGGGTGAACACGTCACCCGTGGTCAGTGGATCGCGGTGATTTGCGGGTTTGTCGGGGTGTTGATCATCGTGCATCCCGGCGGTGACTTGTTCACGCCTGCGGTACTGCTGCCGCTCTGTTCGGCGCTGTTTTTCTGCTTCTATCAATTGCTCACCCGCAAACTCAGCAACATCGACAGCCCGACCACCAGCAACTTCTTCGCCGGGTTGTGCAACACCCTGGTGATGAGCGCGCTGGTGCCGTTCTTCTGGCAAACGCCGAGCATTGGTCATGGCTTGATGATGGTGGCGCTCGGCGCGTGCGGGATGACCGCGCACTTGTTTTTGACCCAGGCATTCCGCTACGCCGCCCCCGCGTTGCTGGCGCCGTTCGGGTATTGCCAGATTGTGTTTGCAGGGTTGCTGGGCTGGCTGCTGTTTGCCCACACGCCGACTTTGACCACGGTGGTCGGGATCGCGGTGATTTGCTGCAGCGGGCTGGCGGCGGCGTGGCAGCAGAGCCGCCGTTAAACACCTGTGGGAGCGGGCTTGCTCGCGAAGAGGGTATGTCAGGCAGCGATGATGTTGACTGACATACCCTCTTCGCGAGCAAGCCCGCTCCCACAGTGAGACGCCGTTTCAGTCTGTGAGGGCGGGAATCTTGCGCGGCGCCATGGCCAGATCCCGCAGCCGGGCCGTTCGTCAGGCCAAGTTGTAGGGAATTCGTAAACGCCAGGCCAAACCGCCGCCGCGCGGCTTCCTTCACTGTGCGGTGCGGCTCATAATCGCCCCCCTGTGCAGTGATGGCCGTGAGCCCGCAATGACGATAATTTCAAAACGCTCCGCAGCGTCCGACGAACCGCTTGTCGAACCGCGCAAGAGCCGCAAGAACAACCCGGAAAAGACCCGCGAGAACATTCTTCAAGAGGCGATTGTCGAGTTCGTCCAGCAGGGCCTTTCCGGTGCACGTGTCGATGCCATCGCCGAGCGCATCCACACCTCCAAACGCATGATCTATTACTACTTCGGCAGTAAAGAGCAGCTGTACGTCGAGGTGCTGGAAAAACTCTACGGTGACATCCGCAGCACCGAAAACCGCCTGCATCTGGCTGAACTGGCACCGCTGGAGGCGATTCGACGGCTGGTGGAGTTCACATTCGATCACCATGATCGCAATGCCGATTTCGTGCGCATCGTCAGCATCGAAAACATCCATAACGCTGAATACGTGAAGCGCTCCGACGCGATCAAGGCGATGAACAACACCATTCTGGATTCACTCGGCGAGATCCTGCGTCGCGGCGCCGAAGACGGTTTGTTCCGCGCCGGGCTGGTGCCGCTGGATGTGCATTTGCTGATCAGTTCGTTCTGTTTCTATCGCGTGTCGAACCGCCATACCTTCGGCGAGATCTTTCAGATCGACCTGCCGGATGAAAGCGTCAAGCAGCGGCACCGCGAGATGATTTGCGAGGCGGTGTTGCGCTATTTGCAGGCCTGATTTGTGGCTGGGGTTGATCGAACAATCCTGATGGTTTATCGCGGCAGATGTTCAACCAGAAAATCGATGAACGCCCGCAGTTTTAGCGGCACATGTCGGCTTTGCGGATACAGCAACGTGAACGGCCGCGAGCGTCCGCCGTAAGGTTGCAGCACTTCCACCAACGCTCCACTGGCCAGTTCGCTTTCGACGATAAACCGGTACGTCTGAAACAGCCCCGCGCCGTGCCTGGCCAGGGTCACACCGCCCAGCACATCATCGGAACAACTCAAGTTGCCCTCGGCCAGAATCTCGCGCGGCGTGCCGTTGTCATTGAACAACCAGGCAATCCGCCGACCGCTGCTGGGCAGTTCGTACTGGATGCATTCGTGGTGCGCGAGGTCATCCAGCGTCTGCGGAACGCCGGCGCGCTTCAGGTAATCGGGACTGGCAATCATCACCAGCGCGGCGTCTTCAAGGTGGCGGGCGATCAGGCCTGAATCCGCAATCGCCCGCACGCGAATGGCCATGTCGTAGCCTTCGCCAACGAAATCGATGTTGCGATTGCTGATGTGCGACTCGACCTTCACGTCTGGAAAACGCGCACGAAACGCCGGCAGCAACGGCAGGATCCGGTGGTGCGCATAGGTCGTCGGAATGCTGATCCGCAGGGTGCCGGACGGTTCCTGCTGCTGGCCCATGACTTCACGCTGAGCCTCGACCAGTTGCGCCAGCGCCTTGCGACATTCTTCGTAATAACGCCGGCCGCTCCCCGTCAACTTGACGCTGCGAGTGGTGCGCGCAAACAGCCGCACACCGAGGCGCTCCTCCATGCGCGACACCGAACGGCTGACAGCGGCCGGCGTCACGCCCGCCACCAACGCCGCAGCGGTAAAACTGCCAGCCTCGGCGGCCAGGCAAAACAGTTCGATGCTGCCGAGCTGAAGGTCGTCGAATACGCGCTGCATGATTGATTACACCGGGGATCGAATGGAGGGGGTAATGCGTGTTTATCAAATTGCCGAAAGCATTGCTTACTATTTTTCGTCCCTGATCGAAGTGCTCGTAGCAGGTTGGAACGCTAGGCTCAAGCCGGAATGACTGAATGCAAATCTGCGCCAGTTATCGGATTACTCAAGGAATGATGAGTCTTCGAACTCAATAACCTAACGGATGGGTTAGTATGAAATTGTTCAGCTACAAGGGATTTTCAATGGTGATCCTGTTGCGCGATGAGCACTGTCCGCCGCACGCACATGTGGACGCCGGGACCTGGAGCGCACGCTTCAAATTCAGCTTTTGGCACAACAGTGTCGAGCTGTGGGATGTTGTTCCTCATTCAAGACGGCCTCCTGTGGCAGTGCTGGAAGGACTACGTCACGCACTCAGACAACCCGCTCATTTGCGTCGCGCCCGGGCCATCTGGTGGGACAAGCTGCACACGGTCTGCCTCGATCATCAGATCTGGGACTGGCAAACCAGTGAAGTCGTGGTGGTGAAAAGAGTCGCCAGCACGGCTTGCATGATTCATTCGGCTTTTTATGAGCCCGAGACAAACAAGACCCTGCTGGCGCTTATAGGCATTCCGGAGGGCGTGGAGATCCAGCTATGAAAAAGATACAGGCAAGAATGTTGGTTGATCGGCCGGTGACCGAAGCAGTGCTCGATGAAGCCATCCAGCGTGGGCAGCTACGCCACAAAGTCGGGTTGCAGGCGACTTCGGTGACTTTCGTCGACCCATGTCTGGCGGTCAGTTTCGTTGATGGAAGTGGCGTGTTGTTGCCCGTGCGGCACTATGCGGAATTCGATGATTTTGATGTCGATGATTTCGCAAACCTGGAAGTCGGTTTTTCCGGGACTGCCCTGTGCCATGAGGGCAAGGATCTGCACGTGTCCATTGCCGGGATGATTTCGGCGAGCAAACCGTTGATGGACATGGCCGCCTCGGTCATCGCCTCGCGTAACGGGCGCCAAAGCAGCGCTGCCAAATCCGAGGCAGCACGGGCCAATGGCCGTAAGGGCGGGCGTCCGCGCAAGGCTGAAGTCACCGATTGAACGCACAAAAAAGCCGTCATCAAGACGGCTGATTTGCATCGGGCAACGGCAATCAACGCCGCGTCAACAACACCCCGGATTCCATGTGATGGGTCCACGGAAACTGGTCGAACATCGCGCACTGGGTGATGCGATGCGTGTCATGCAACTGGGCGATGTTGGCCGCCAGGGTTTGCGGGTTGCAGGAGATATAGAGGATGTTGTCAAAGCGCCGGGTCAGCTCGCAGGTGTCCGGGTCCATGCCGGCGCGCGGCGGGTCGACGAAGACGCTACCGAACTCGTAGCTCTTGAGGTCGATACCGTGCAGGCGGCGGAAGGGGCGGACTTCGTTCAACGCTTCGGTCAGCTCTTCGGCGGACAGGCGTACCAGCGTGACGTTATCCACCGCGTTTTCGCTGAGGTTGCTCAGCGCCGCGTTGACGGACGTCTTGCTGATTTCGGTGGCCAGCACTTTGCGCACGCGGGTCGCGAGCGGCAGCGTGAAGTTGCCATTGCCGCAATACAACTCCAGCAAATCGTCCGGACGATCACCGAGGGCGTCGAAGGCCCAGTTGAGCATTTTCTGGTTGACCGTGCCGTTGGGCTGGGTGAACGCGCCTTCCGGCTGGCGGTAACTGAAGGTGCGGCCGCCGACGTCCAGTTGTTCGACCACGTAATCGCGGCCGATGACTTCGCGCTTACCCTTGGAGCGACCAATGATGCTGACATTCAGCTCGGCGGCCAGTGTCGAGGCGGCGGAGTGCCAGTGTTCGTCCAGCGGGCGGTGATAGCACAGGGTGATCATCGCGTCGCCGGCCAGGGTGGTCAGGAACTCCACCTGGAACAGTTTGTGGCTCAGCGCCGCGCTCGCCTTCCATGCCGCCTTGAGCTGCGGCATCAACTCATTGATGCGCAGGCTGGCAATCGGGAACTCTTCGATCAGGATCGGCGTGCGTTTGTCTTCCTGGGAAAACATCGCGTAATGACGCTCGCCGGCTTCGCGCCATAGGCGGAACTCGGCGCGCAGGCGGAAGTTTTTCAGCGGCGAGTCAAACACCACCGGCTCGGGCGCATCGAACGGGGCCAGCAGGTCACGCAGGCGCGTGACCTTTTCTTCGAGCTGAACGGCGTAGGCCTGGGAATCAAAAGTCATGCGTTGAACCAACCCAGCTTGATCACGAACAGAATCGACAGAATCACCAGCGCCGGGTTGAGCTCGCGAGCGCGGCCCGACAGCAACTTGATCACGGTCCAGGCGATGAAGCCGAAAGCGATACCGTTGGCGATGGAATAGGTGAAGGGCATTGCCAGCGCGGTGACCACGACCGGCGCGGCAACGGTGATGTCGTCCCAGTCTATTTCGGCCAGGCCGGAAGTCATCAACACGGCGACGAACAGCAGCGCCGGTGCGGTAGCGAATGCCGGAACGCTGGCGGCCAATGGCGAAAAGAACAGTGCCAGCAGGAACAGAATCGCCACCACGACAGCGGTCAAGCCGGTACGGCCACCGGCACTGACGCCGGCTGCGGATTCGATGTAACTGGTGGTGGTCGAGGTGCCCAGCAGCGAACCGGCCATGGCTGCGGTGCTGTCGGCGATCAGCGCGCGACCCATTTTCGGCATATGGCCGTCCTTGCCCATCAGGCCGGCGCGCTTGGCGACGCCGATCAGGGTGCCGGAGTTGTCGAACAGATCGACGAACAGGAAGGCGAAGATGACGCTGACCAGACCGATGTCCAGTGCGCCTTTGATGTCCAGTTGCAGGAAGGTCGGGGCCAGCGACGGCGGCATCGACATCACGCCGCCAAACGGCGTGAAGCCCATGACGATGGAAATAATGGTCACCGCAAGAATGCCGATCAGTACCGCACCGCGCACTTTCAGCGCTTCAAGGGCCACGATCAGGGCAAAACCGAGGGTCGCGAGGATCGGTGCCGGTTGCTTCAGATCACCGAGGCCGACCATGGTCGCCGGGTTGCTGACCACGATGCCGGCGTTATGCAGGGCGATCAGTGCCAGGAACAGGCCGATACCGGCTGCAATCGCCGAGCGCAAGGGCAGCGGGATGCTGTTGATGATCCATTCGCGGATGCGAAAGATCGACAGCATGAAGAACAGCACCGCCGAGATGAACACCGCACCCAGCGCCACTTGCCAGGTGTGGCCCATGTGCAGGACCACGGTGTAGGTGAAGAAGGCGTTCAAGCCCATGCCCGGCGCGAGTGCGATCGGGTAGTTGGCGATCAGGCCCATGACCGTGGAGCCGATGGCCGCTGCCAGACAGGTCGCGACAAACACCGCACCCTTGTCCATGCCGGTCTCGCCGAGGATGCTCGGGTTGACGAACAGAATGTAGGCCATGGCCAAGAAGGTCGTGACGCCCGCCAGAATCTCGGTGCGCACGTTGGTGTTGTGTGCCTTGAGTTGAAACAGCCTTTCCAGCATGTCTGCTCCCCGTGGCGCGCCCGGCGCCGTGAATGTATCGACCTCAACAGCAAAGCACAGACCACTGAAGGCGCCCGGGAATTTTCTGTGGGTCGGAAAAAGCCGCGCATCATACCAGCAGCGTGGAGTTGTGGCTGCTTATGGCTGCGATCGTCGTCGATGTTTTGCGCCAGAGCGAAGTGGGCCATACTGCGCGCTGGTTTTTTGGGGGCGCGTTATGTCTTGCATTAATAAGCATGGGGTTGTGGCTTTCGGTATCGCGGTGGCGTTGCTGCTGGGGGCGCAAACCGCCTCGGCGGCGATGGCGCCCCGGTTGAGCCAGTTGAAAGTGGTCAAGGTTGAATCGCCGGCCTGCGGCTTTGAAAACATTGCCGAAGGCCAGACCGAGACGCGTTGCGACCACAGCGGCCCGAACATCAAGGTCTATGTGCTGGAAGTTGGCTACGGCAGCGGTAACCCGAATGTTGCGCTGGATGGTTTTGAAGTGAACGGCACTCGCACGCCGGTCTGCGCCTTTCAAACCGGCAACCTGACCGAGTGCACGCCAGGGGCGAAAACCGTCGGCTACCTGTACATCTTCAATCTGGCGGGCAAGCAGGACGGCATCTTCACGTTCAGCAACACCTCGATCAATGCACCGGGCGACAAGATGTCGACCCAGCTTTACATCAAGTAACGCCTGCGCTCGAACAAGGGTCAGGAAAGCTGACTACGCTTTATAGATCATTCTGTGGACCTCACCCATGACCTTTAGAGCGCTGATTACCCTTGCCGAGGGCATCGATGACCTGCAAACCGTGACCCTGATCGACGTGCTGCGCCGCGCTCAAATAGAAGTGGTGGTGGCGAGCATCGAGGGGCGACGCATGCTCACCTGCGCGCGCGGTACCCGGTTGACTGCCGACGCGATGCTGGTGGACCTGCTGGCCCAGCCGTTCGACCTGATCGCATTGCCCGGCGGCGCGGTGGGCTCGCAACATCTCGCGGCCCATCATCCCCTGCAACAATTGATCAAGGATCAGGCGGCCGCCGGTCGGCTGTTCGCCGGCATCGCCGAAGCACCCGCCTTGGCGCTGCAAGCCTTTGGGGTTTTGCGTCAGCGGCGCATGACCTGCCTGCCCACCGTCAGCCATCAACTCTCGGGCTGCAATTTTGTCGACCAACCCGTGGTGGTCGACGGCAACTGCATTACGGCGCAGGGTTCCGGCGGGGCATTGGAATTTGCATTGACCCTGGTGGAACACCTCTGCGGCAAAGCCACGCGAACGGCCGTGGCGGGGGAGTTGATGGTCTGAAAAGTGTCAGGTGTGCAGGGCGATGGGTTCGATGACCGGTTGCTCACGTCGCTCTGCCTGCCACAGATCGTAATCAGTCTGGGCCCCAAGCCAGATTCGCGCCTTGCCGATTCCGGCTCGCTCCAGGCGAACAGCCAAGTCAGGGCTTACCGGCGCATGGCCATGCAACACTCGCGAAAGGTGTGGACGTGCAAATCCCAGGTGTCGGGCTAACGCGGTGACGCTGATGCCAAGCTCGGGCACTACATCCATCAATAGTGTTTCGCCAGGGTGTGGCGGGTTGTGCATAGGCATGTCCTGCCTCCTGTCAGTGGTAATCCAGATAATCGACCAGTTCGATATCGGTACCTGTAAAACGAAAAATTACCCGCCAGTTACCTGAAACGCTCAACGACCAGTATTCGGCCATTTCTCCCTCCAACGGATGCAGTCGCCATCCCGCGAGAGTCGATCCTGCTTCGTGCATCAATCAAGCTCTTTTCTACGCCCATCAATCCCCTTGAACGCTCACCCCGCCCCGAAGTCGTACCCCTTATGACGGCGGTTTGCCAAAACGCCGCGAATGTACGACCAACCGTGAGGTGTTTATGAGCGCGACCCTTTCCGAGGCGGCGCAGCCGGCCTTCGTCCGTCACCCGTTGCGCCTGACCCTTAACGGCCAAGTGCGTCAGCTTGAAGTCTTGCCATGGATCACTTTGCTGGATCTGTTGCGCGAACAACTGGACCTGATCGGCACCAAAAAAGGCTGCGATCACGGCCAGTGCGGCGCGTGCACGGTGTTGCTCAACGGCAAACGGATCAACGCATGCCTGACGCTGGCAGTGATGTGCAATGGTGCCGCACTGACCACGATCGAAGGCTTGGCGAGCGGCGACGCGCTGCATCCGATGCAACAGGCGTTCATCAAGCACGATGCCTTTCAGTGCGGTTACTGCACGCCGGGGCAGATTTGCTCGGCGGTCGGCCTGGCCAACGAAGGACGGGCGCAAACCACCGCGCAGATTCAGGAACTGATGAGCGGCAATCTCTGCCGCTGCGGCGCCTACAACAACATCCGCGATGCCATCGAAGAGGCACTGCCTGCCTGCCGCCAACCTGCCGGGCAAGGAGATGGCCAATGAACCCTTTCCACTACAGCAAGCCTGATTCGGTACACGACGCGGTTCATCTCGCCGGCCCGTCGTCGCGGTTCATCGCTGGCGGTACGAATCTGCTGGATTTGATGAAGGAAAACCTCACCCGCCCCGAGCACTTGATCGACATCACCGGGCTGCCGTTGCGCGAAGTCAGCGCCACGGCCAGCGGTGGCGTGATGATCGGCGCACTGGTCAGCAATGCCGATCTGGCCTGGCATCCGCTGATCGAGCAGCGCTATCCGCTGTTATCCCAGGCGATCCTGGCGGGCGCCTCGCCGCAATTGCGCAACATGGCCAGCACCGGCGGCAACCTGTTGCAGCGCACGCGCTGCTATTACTTCTTTGACGCCAGCGTGCCGTGCAACAAACGCGAGCCCGGCAGCGGCTGCCCGGCCCGCGATGGTCAGAACCGCATTCATGCGATTTTCGGCGCGAGCGCGCAGTGCGTCGCCACGCATCCGTCCGACATGTGTGTCGCGCTCGCCGCCCTGGACGCGGTGGTGCATGTGCAAGGTCGAGGCGGCGTCAGAATCATCGAGTTCGCTGATTTCCACCGACTGCCCGGCGATGCCCCGGAACGCGACAACCAATTGGCCGACGATGAACTGATCACCGCCATCGAGTTGCCCGCCGCCGGTTTCGCCGATTGCAGCCATTACCTGAAAATCCGCGATCGCGCGTCGTATGCCTTTGCGCTGGTGTCGGTCGCTGCCGCGCTGGACCTGACCGGCCCGATCATTCGCGAAGCGCGCCTGGCCCTCGGCGGCGTCGCGCACAAACCCTGGCGCGACAAAGCCGTGGAAAACTGGCTGGTGGGCAAAGCAGTCAGCCGTGAAACCTTCACCACCGCGGCGGAGGCCTTGGTGCAAGACGCAGAGCCGCTGGAACACAACGCCTTCAAAGTGAAACTGGCGCGTCGGGCCATCGTCCGCGCCCTGAGCGATGCCGCGGTGGGAGGGCAAGCCCGATGAACACCTTTACCAAACCGATGGGCCAACCGCTGGATCGCGTCGACGGCCACCTCAAAGTCACCGGCCAGGCCCGTTATGCCGGGGAGTTTCCCGAAGAAGGCTTGCTGCACGGCAGCGTCGTTTCCAGCGACATCGCCAGCGGGCGGGTGATCGGCATCGACGCGTCGCAAGCCTTGGCGCTGCCCGGCGTGATTGCCGTGATCGATCACAGCAACCGGCCGAGGATCGCCAGTTACGACAAGGACTACGAAGACGCCGACTCGGCCAAGGGTTCGCCGTTCCGCCCGTTGTACAACGATCATGTGCTGTACAGCGGGCAGCCGCTGGCGCTGGTAGTCGCGGATAACCTGGAACTGGCGCGGCATGCCGGTTCGCTGATAAGGATCGAATACGAAACCGCGCCGCATCAGACCGATCTTCTGAGCCTGCAAGGCGAAGCTCATCCGGCGCCTGCCGAAGTGCCCAAGCCTCGTGGGAATTTTCAGGCCGAGTTTGCTGGCGCAGCCATCAGCCTGGACCTGAACTACAGCACCCCGATCGAACACCATAATCCGATGGAGCCGCACGCCAGCACCGTGCTGTATCAGGCGGACGGCAGCCTGCACATCCACGACAAGACCCAGGGCCCGCAGAATTGTCAGTCCTACGTGCAAAAGGTTTTCGGTCTGGAGAAAGAGCAGGTCAGAATTTTCGCTGCTTATGTCGGCGGTGCATTCGGTTCCGGTTTGCGTCCGCAATACCAGTTGCCGTTGGCGGTGATGGCGGCGCTGCACCTCAAGCGTTCGGTGCGGGTGACCTTGACCCGCCAACAGATGTTCACTTTCGGCTATCGCCCCCGCACTTTGCAGCGGTTGCAGCTGGGGGCGGCGGCCAATGGTCGCTTGCTCGCGATAGGCCACACAGCCATCGGCCAGACCTCGCGGTTCGAGAGTTTCACCGAACATGTCGTGGAGTGGAGCGGCATGCTCTACCACTGCGACAACGTGCAACTGACGTACAAACTGGTGCCGCTGGACGTGTTCACGCCGCTGGACATGCGTGCGCCCGGCGCGGCGTTGGGGTTGATCGGCCTCGAATGCGCGATGGACGAAATGGCCTGCGCGCTGGCGATCGATCCGGTGCAACTGCGGCTGATCAACTACTCCGAGCGCAATCAGAACGAAGACAAACCTTATTCCAGCAAGGAGCTGCGCGCGTGTTATGCCCAGGGCGCCAAGCGTTTTGGCTGGGACAAGCGCAATCCCGAGCCGCGCAGCATGCGCCGTGACCGGCAATTGGTCGGTTGGGGCATGGCCGGCGGTGTCTGGGAGGCCTTGCAGATGAAGGCCAGCGCCAAGGCTTCGCTCGATCAGCACGGCAAGCTCACCGTTAGCAGCGCGACCACTGACATTGGCACCGGGACCTACACGGTGATGACGCAAATTGCCGCGCAGGCGTCAGGCGTTTCGCTGCAGGACGTCGTCTTTGTCCTCGGCGACTCTTCGTTGCCGACCGCGCCATTGCAAGGCGGATCGTTCACGGTGTCGTCGGTCGGCACGGCGGTGCAGCAGGCCTGTGAAGCGCTGAAAGAAAAGCTGCTCGCCGTGGCCCGGCAAACCAATCCCGCCTTCAGTGGCGTGACCTCGGAGCAAGCGGTGTTCGAGGACGGGCAGCTTTCATTCGGTGAAGCGCGGATCAAACTGGCCGACCTGGCGCGAGACAGCGGTGAAGCCACGATTGAAGTTCAAGTCGACGCCGAGCCCGACAAGAAACGCGAAGCCTACGCCACCGCGACGCACTCGGCAGTGTTCGTCGAAGTGCTGGTGGATGAGGATTTGTGCACGGTGAAGGTCAATCGTGTGGTCAGCGCGATTGCCGCCGGTCGCGTGGTCAACCCGAAAATGGCCCGCAGCCAGATCCTCGGCGGCGTGGTGTGGGGCATCGGGATGGCGCTGCACGAAGAGACGCTGACCGACCATGCGCTGGGCCGCCACATGAACCACAGCCTGGCCGAATATCAAATCCCGGTGAATGCCGACATCGGCGACATTGACGTGCTGTTTGTCGAAGAACGCGACGAGATCGTCAACGCCCTCGGCTCAAAAGGCGTTGGCGAAATCGGTATCGTCGGCGTGGCGGCGGCGGTGGCCAATGCGATTTATCACGCCACCGGCAAGCGGGTGCGGGACTTCCCGATCAATCTCGATAAGTTGCTTTAAACCTTGGCTTCTTCCGCCGGCATCTGCATGCGGTCGCGGTTGGCCAGGGTCGGGAACAGTTTGATCCAGACCCCGGTCACCACCAGCGTGCCGATGCCGCCCATGACCACGGCCGGCACGGTGCCGAACCAGTGCGCGGTGAGGCCGGATTCGAACTCGCCCAACTGGTTCGAGGCGCCGATGAACAAACCGTTCACGGCGCTGACCCGGCCACGCATTTCATCCGGGGTTTCCAGTTGCACGAACGATGCGCGGATCACCATGCTGATCATGTCCGCCGCGCCCAGCACCACCAGCACCGCCAGCGAAAACCAGAACGACGTCGACAAGCCGAAGGCAATGGTCGCGACACCGAACACACCGACAGCGGTGAACATCACTCGGCCGACCTGGCGATCCACCGAGAAACGCGCCAGCCACAACGACATCAACAACGCGCCCACCGCCGGTGCTGATCGCAGCAAACCCAGGCCCCACGGCCCAGTCAGCAGAATGTCTTTGGCGAACACCGGCAGCAATGCCGTTGCGCCGCCGAGCAGCACGGCAAACAGGTCCAGCGAAATGGCGCCGAGGATGTCCGGGCGGCTGCGAATGAAACGGATCCCCGCCAACAGCGAGTCCAGCGTCGCCTTGCCTTTGTTCAGCGGCGTTTGTCGGGCGGGCAGGTTGAGCATCAGCGAGCAGGCGATGAGGTACAGAATCACCGTCGGTCCATACACCCAGACGCTGCCAAAGGCGTACAGCAAACCGCCGAGGGCCGGGGCAACGATGGTCGCGGACTGTTGCGCCGATTGCGCAGCGGCGACGGCGCGCGGGAACAGCGCGGGTGGCACGATGCTGGGCAGCAGCGCCTGGGTGGTCGGCATCTCGAATGAGCGCGAGGCGCCGAGCACAAACGCGAGGATGAAGATCATTTCCCGGGTGACGTGGCCGGTGGCGCTGCCAATCGCCAGCGTCAACGCAATCAACGCTTGCAGCGACTGACAGATCGCCGCGACCTTGCGCCGGTCATAGCGGTCGGCGACATGCCCGGTGTGCAGCATGAACAGCAAGCGCGGGGCGAACTCGACCAAGCCCACCAGACCCAGATCCAGCACGTTGCCGGTCAGTTGATAGAGGTTCCAGCCGATGGCCACGGTAAGCATCTGAAAACCGCTGGCGGTGAATACTCGAGCCAGCCAGAACGCGATGAAAGGACGGTGATGACGTAACAGTAACGGTGCTTGGCTGGGCATCTGGGGCGGGTCTTGAGCGAGGGAACCCCGAGGTTATCACCAAGCTGTAACAAGAAGTTGCGCTGACAAAAAATTTAGTTAGCTAGACACCGATCTCGAAAGCGCTGCCCGATTCCTGTGGTGAGGGGGCTTGCTCCCGTTGGGCTGCGAAGTGGCCCCAAATTCTGACAGCTCATTCTTGCTGGTAGATCGCATCGCCTGGGTTTGCGACTGCTGCGCAGCCGAACGGGGGCAAGCCCCCTCGCCACAGCAAGCCTCCCTAGCCACAGCAAGCCCCCTAGACACAAGCAAGCCGCCTAGCCACAAGCAAGATCCATAGCCACCGCATGCCCGCTTCCCAGGATTTGTGTCGGGAATGACTGCGCGACCTATGAGACAACCTGTCACGCGGCAAAAGACCACACCGTCCATCGTCAAAAACCGGACTACTCTTTCACTCATGCTTGATCCAGATCAAAACCCTCGTGGAATCGATCCGGCGGCCAGATGGCCAGACTCCCTACGTTGTGATGTTTGTAAAAAAAGAACGAATTTAAATTCGCCACACTCCATATCCGTGGGGGCAGTGGGTGCAGGCCGCAAGCCTTCAGCCGGTATTACTGACAGAGGAAGACTTATGTTCGGTTTGGAGGCGCTTGATCTCGCCCGAATCCAGTTCGCGTTCACCATCTCGTTCCACATTCTGTTCCCGGCCATCACCATTGGCCTGGCGAGTTACCTGGCGGTGCTCGAAGGGCTGTGGCTGAAAACCCATAACGATACTTACCGCGATCTGTACCACTTCTGGTCGAAGATCTTTGCCGTCAACTTCGGCATGGGGGTGGTCTCCGGGCTGGTCATGGCCTATCAGTTCGGCACCAACTGGAGCCGCTTCTCGGACTTCGCCGGTGCCGTCACCGGGCCGTTGCTGACCTATGAAGTGCTCACGGCTTTCTTCCTTGAAGCCGGTTTCCTCGGCGTCATGCTGTTTGGCTGGAACAAGGTTGGACGCAAACTGCACTTTTTCGCCACGGTCATGGTGGCTGTCGGCACGTTGATCTCGACCTTCTGGATCCTTGCGTCCAACAGCTGGATGCAGACCCCCCAAGGCTTCGAAATCATCGATGGCCGAGTGATTCCGGTGGACTGGCTGGCGGTAATCTTCAACCCGTCGTTCCCGTACCGCCTGATGCACATGGCGACGGCAGCATTCGTGGCCACGGCATTCTTCGTCGGCTCCTCGGCGGCCTGGCATTTGCTGCGCGGCAAGGACAACCCGGCGATCCGCACCATGCTGTCGATGGCCATGTGGATGGCGCTGATCGTCGCGCCGATTCAGGCCGTCATCGGTGACTTCCACGGGTTGAACACCCTCAAGCATCAACCGGCGAAAATCGCCGCCATCGAAGGTCACTGGGAAAACGTCGGGGACGAGCCGACACCGCTGATCCTGTTCGGCTGGCCGGACATGAAAGCCGAGAAAACCAAGTACGCAGTCGAGATTCCCTACCTCGGCAGCCTGATCCTCACGCACTCGCTGGACAAGCAAGTGCCGGCGCTCAAGGACTTCCCGCCCGAAGACCGACCGAATTCGACCATCGTGTTCTGGTCGTTCCGGGTCATGGTCGGCCTGGGCTTCCTGATGATCTTCACCGGGCTGTGGAGCCTGTGGCTGCGTAAAAGCGACAAGCTCTACACCTCGCGACCTTTCCTGTACATGGCGTTGTGGATGGGGCCGTCCGGGCTGATCGCGATTCTGGCCGGCTGGTTTACCACCGAAATCGGCCGTCAGCCGTGGGTGGTCTACGGGCTGATGCGCACGGCGGATGCGTCGTCCAATCACAGCTTCATGCAGATGAGCATCACGTTGATCATGTTCGTCGTGGTCTATTTCGCGCTGTTCGGTGCCGGTCTCGGCTACATGATGCGGCTGGTGCGCAAAGGGCCGAAGATCGACGAAGGCAAGGAAACCAACGACGGTGGTCCAGGCCAGAAACGCACACCGGCGCGTCCGCTGTCTGCGGCTGGCGACGACGACACTGAACATCGCCCCAGCCTGACCAAGGAGATTTGAGTCATGGGTATTGATCTTCCGCTGATCTGGGCCGTGATCATCATCTTCGGCATCATGATGTACGTGGTCATGGACGGGTTCGACCTGGGGATCGGGATTCTCTTCCCGTTCATCCCCGGCAAATCTGACCGTGACGTGATGATGAACACTGTCGCGCCGGTCTGGGACGGCAACGAGACCTGGCTGGTACTGGGCGGCGCGGCGTTGTTCGGCGCGTTCCCGCTGGCGTATTCGGTGGTGCTGTCGGCGTTGTATCTGCCGCTGATCTTCATGCTGATCGGGCTGATCTTTCGCGGCGTGGCGTTCGAGTTCCGCTTCAAGGCCAAGGACGACAAGCGTCACTTGTGGGACAAGGCGTTCATCGGCGGCTCGGTGGCCGCAACCTTCTTTCAGGGGGTGGCGCTCGGGGCGTTCATCGACGGCTTGCCGGTGGTCAACCGTCAGTTTGCCGGTGGCTCACTGGACTGGCTGACCCCGTTCACCCTGTTCTGCGGTCTTGCGCTGGTGGTGGCTTATGCGTTGCTCGGCTGCACCTGGCTGATCATGAAGACCGAAGGCAAGTTGCAGGAACAGATGCATGACCTCGCACGGCCATTGGCCTTCGTGGTATTGGCGGTGATCGGGATCGTCAGCATCTGGACCCCGCTGGCCCACGCCGAAATCGCGGCGCGCTGGTTTACCTTGCCGAACCTGTTCTGGTTCCTGCCCGTGCCGATCCTGGTGCTGGTGACCATGTACGGTCTGATCCGCGCCGTGGCCCGCAATGCGCACTACACGCCGTTCCTGTTGACGCTGGTGCTGATATTCCTTGGCTACAGCGGCTTGGGCATCAGCCTGTGGCCGAACATCGTGCCGCCGTCGATCTCGATCTGGGACGCGGCCGCACCGCCGCAAAGCCAGGGCTTCATGCTGGTCGGCACGCTGTTCATCATCCCGTTCATCCTGGGCTACACCTTCTGGAGCTATTACGTGTTCCGCGGCAAGGTGACCCACGAAGATGGTTACCACTAGTCACATCGACACCAACCTGTGGGCGCGAGCTTGCTCGCGATGGCGTCAGACAGACGCCATCGACCTGATAGAGAGGAAAGAAAGCATGTCCGGCAAACCTTCCCTGCACGACATTGAGCAGGCCGAGAAAAAACCGCTGTGGCAGCGACTTGGCTGGCTGGCATTGATCTGGGTCGGCAGCGTCGGCGCGTTGTTTATCGTCGCGAGCCTGATGCGCATGTTCATGAATGCCGCTGGCCTGAGCACGCACTGAATCACCGAGATCCCCATCCCGTTGCCTCGCGGCACGGATTGACAACCCTCCCGTCACGGAGGGTTTTTTTTGCCTGGGCTTATTTGCGCGCTTTGAGAATCACGAACTTGGGCGTGGCCGCCACTTGCTCGACGCCACGGAACAAGCGCGCGAGCTTGCTGTGATAACCCAGGTGACGGTTGCCGACGATGTACAACGCGCCGCCGACCACCAGCGCTTCACGCGCCTGCTGGAACATGCGCCAGGCCAGAAAGTCGCCGACGACCTGCTGCTGGTGAAACGGCGGATTGCACAGCACGACGTCGAGTGATTGCGCTTCCTGGCCGGCCAGACCGTCGCCGGCCCGCACCGTCACCTCCCGCTCACCCAGCGCCGCATGCCAGTTGTCGATGGCCGATTGCACGGCCATGAACGACTCGTCCACCAGCGTGTACTGCGCCTCGGGGTTTTGCAGCGCGCTGGCGATGGCCAGCACACCGTTGCCGCAACCGAGGTCGGCGACCCTGGCCGTACCAAGGTTCTTCGGCAAGTGCGGCAGAAACGCGCGCGTGCCGATGTCGAGCCCTTCGCGGCAGAACACGTTGGCGTGGTTCAGCAATTCGATTGCCGGTTCGTCGAGTTGATAGCGGGTCGGGTAGGGCGATGCGGCCGGGGTTCTGGCTTGAGGCGTGGCGATCAGCAACCGGGCCTTCTTCACCGCCAACGAGGCTTGCACCGCACCGACGTAGCGCTCCAGTAGCTCGCCCGCCGCACGGGGCAGGTGTTTGATCATCGCTGCCGCAATCACTTGTGCGCCGGGTGCCAGTTGGCCTTGCAGGCGAATCAGCTGCTCTTCCAGCAAGGCCAGGGTTTTGGGCACCCGAATCAATACGCGGTCGAAAGGGCCGGTGAACAGCTCGTTAGCCGGCACGAACGGCACGGCGTCAAAGGCTTGGCCGTTGCGGATCAGGTTTTTTTCCAGGCCTTGAAACCCCAGGAACGAATCGCCGCTGCTGGTCACTTGAACCTTGCCCGACAGGCTGGCGGCCAAGGCGCCGAAGCTGTCGTTCAGCACCAGCACTCGGGTCGCCGCCGCCGGTTGTTGTTCGGCCAGATGATTGAGCAGGTACTCGTCTGCTGCATCGAATGCTTGCAACGGTTCGTTCTGCTGTTCTGGCTGACGGATCAAATCGAGTTGGGCGAAAGGCGTTTCAAGGAGCGGCATGAGACGGGGAGCTCTGGGTAGACAAACGGGTGAGTGTCCCGCTGCCTGAAGCGTTGTTGCGGGCTGTACCGTCCGAGTGTACTGCGTCGTGTGCTTTACACGTCATCACTCTGGAGGCGCCGCAAATGGTACGTTTTTTTCGTGTGCTTTACTCGCGGGTTTTTACCGGCACAGATAGTCGGACCTGTTGCTCAGATCATGTAGGCTCTCGCCGCCGCGATCACGGCTGCAATTTTGTTGTTCACCCCCAGTTTCTGGATCGCGCCGTGGACGTGGAAGTTGATGGTGCGTTCGGAGAGGCTCAGAATTCTGGAGATTTCGTACGCTGTCTTGCCGTCAGCTGACAGCCTCAGCACCTCGATTTCCCGTGTCGATAACTGCGGTTTGCACGAACTTGGCAGTCTTGAGGGCGATTTTTGAGCGGCAAGCCCATGCAGTCGCTGGCTGATGAACGTCGCGTAGCCCAGCTTTTCATACAGTTCATAAGGCGTGATCGGGTGGTTGCTCCTGACCAGGCTCAACATGCTGCACAGCCCGCTGTCGTCGTGAAACGATTGCGACCAGCCATGGATCAGCCCCAGTTTTTTTTGCGCTTGCCGCAGCGTAGGTGTCTTCGTGAAGACGGCGTCCTCCCAAAGAATCGGAAACCTTGACTGATTGCAATGCGCCAGTAGCGGATCTATTTCACTGAAATGGTTTTGTTCATAGTTCGTGTTCCAGTCCATAGGGTAGTTGTTGAGATTTACTCTGCCAAAGTGCGGCCCTCTTGGCGGTGATGTGATTGAAAAACAAAAGAAGCTAAAGCCGAGTTTTTGAACAAGGTTAAGCGAAGTCTCAAACGCTGTACGTATATCGGTCGCGTTGGATATTTGGCTTAACTGCGATTCTTTCCATACTTCCATCGTTGCAGCTCCCTGCGGAGAAATGATGTCAGGCATTGGATCCGAGATTCGACACTGTTCGAGTGTAGGACTATTCCTACGAATGCGTCGTGAATTTTTCGCTCTTGAAAATAAGTGAAAAGTGAATAAAAGATTCTTGAATTTTTAACAGTTAAATAAGAGGGTTCATATGCTGGGTGTAATTCAAAGACATGTTTAAGTAGCGTATATGAGCTGCTTGTTGGCAGTAACGGACTGACGAATATAAGTAGTCATACCATTTAAAATTAAACAGAAGATTGAAGTAAAGGCACTACAAATCGCCGGTGTTTCTATCGGCGGGTTTGCGGGACACTGGGGGTATCTGTTGAAGGGAGCGCCCCATGACCGTCAGTGCCGAGAAATTCACCCGTCAAACCTTGCTCGATGTCCAGTCGTTGACCCCCAACCTGTTTACCCTGCGGGCCACCCGGGATCCCGGGTTTCGTTTTCGCGCGGGGCAATTCGCCCGGCTGGGCGTGACTCGTGACGACGGCAGCACCGTGTGGCGCGCGTATTCCATGGTGTCTTCGCCCCACGACGAGTTTCTCGAATTCTTTTCCATTGTCGTGCCCGGCGGGGAGTTCACCAGCGAGCTGAGTAAACTTGCGGTCGGCGATACGCTGCTGGTTGATCGCCAGGCCTTTGGCTACCTGACTCCGGACCGCTTCATCGATGGCCGTGATCTCTGGCTGTTGGCCACCGGCACGGGGATAGCGCCGTTTCTGTCGATCCTGCAAGACTTTGAGGTGTGGGAGAAATTTGAGCGCATCATCCTCGTCTACAGCGTGCGCGAAGCGCGGGAGCTGGCGTATCAGGCATTGATCGCCGGATTGGTGGAACGCGATTATCTGGCCGAATACGCGCACAAATTGCAGTTCATCGCCACCGTAACGCGCGAAATTCATCCCGGTGCGCTAAACGGCCGCATCACCACACTTATAGAGAACGGCGAACTGGAGCGGGCGGCCGGCGTGGCACTGACGGCTGAGCACTCGCGGGTGATGCTGTGCGGTAACCCGCAGATGATTGATGACACGCGCGCGGTGCTTAAACAACGCGACATGAACCTGAGCCTCAGCCGACGGCCCGGCCAGGTGGCAGTGGAGACGTTCTGGTAAACAAAACGGCGCCAACAGGCGCCGATCTGTGTTCAGGCCAGCCCTCAGGGCCGGTCGTTCCGAGCCCTGAGCAAGTCGCGGATCTCGCCCAGCAACTCTTCTTCTTTCGTCGGAACCGGTGGTAGCGTTGGCGCAACGGCCTCTTCGCGCTTCAGGCGGTTGATGGCTTTGACGCCCATGAAGATCGCAAAAGCGACGATCACAAAGTCGATCATGCTCTGGATGAACTTACCGTAGGCAAGCACCACGGCAGGGACGTTACCGTCGGCGGCTTTGAGCGTAATGGCCAGGTCACTGAAGTCCACGCCTCCGATCAGCAGGCCGATGGGCGGCATCACCACATCGCCGACGAACGACGACACGATCTTGCCGAACGCGGCGCCGATGATGATACCGACCGCCATGTCGACCACATTCCCTTTGACCGCGAAGGCCTTGAACTCACTTATCACGCCCATAGGTTATTTCCTTGTTACAGATGAGGTTGGTGAACGCAGTGTAAATCAGCAAAATGGCTCTTGCTTGAAACGTCTACTTACAATGCCCTTTGTTATCGACACATCTGGCCTCGATTAGTTTACAAAATGCCCTCCAGCTCGCACGGCGGGCTCGCTAACTGACTGAATATTCGAAGAAAAACCGGTCAATGCCGCGACGCTGATCCGTGACAACGGCGCGGCGGCAGGCGATCACCAAAACTCATAAACCGCCGGCACGAATGGCTTGATGCCGTGGCAACACGTGCAACTGCTCCAGACACTCCAGCGCGTTGACCGACAGCGACTGCGGAGCGCGTCGTTCACTCCCGTGACTTATGCTGGCGGTGATGTCACGAACAGAAGTTGCACCGGGAAAGTTCGCAGGGAAGTAATATCCTTCAGCCGCAGGTCGATGCCAAAGTCTACGATCAAGACTGCAGCTATATGACGAATGACTTCATCGCTCATATCAATAAGGGTGACATTGCGCCGTGGGAGTTGTACGGTCAGCAATTTAATAATCAGGAACTGTACAAGTTTGATGTTGATCCATTGGCTGTTATCCGGATTTGCCAGGTATTGTGCGTCGCAAAGTTGGACAAATGGTTGAACCGATGTTCGGCGAACGTTTTCCAGGAAAGCGGAAAAGTTGTAATGGCATCTTCCAAAACCTTGTTCCCCCGACACTTTTATCGAGGCCGGTTATATCCTGCGCACTCGTGCGTCGCGCTGATTCGCTCCAGCTGAGCTATCATCGCGGTTTTTGCCGGGAGTTCAGATGGCCAAGGCCAAGCGCATGTACGGCTGCACCGAGTGCGGTTCAACCTTCCCGAAGTGGGCCGGCCAGTGCGGTGAGTGCGGGGCCTGGAACACCCTGACCGAAACCATGGTCGAGAGCGGCGGTGCCGCACCTCCCAGCGGTCGCACCGGCTGGACCGGCCAGCCGGCGCAAATCAAAACCCTGGCCGAAGTCAGTGTCGAAGAAGTCCCGCGCTTCTCCACCTCTTCCAGCGAACTGGATCGCGTGTTGGGTGGCGGCCTGGTCGACGGCTCGGTGGTGCTGATCGGGGGCGATCCCGGCATCGGCAAATCGACCATCCTGTTGCAAACCTTGTGCAACCTGGCCAAGACCATGCCGGCGTTGTATGTCACAGGCGAAGAATCCCAGCAGCAAGTGGCCATGCGCGCCCGTCGTCTCGGCTTGCCGCAGGATCAGCTGCGGGTGATGACCGAAACCTGCATCGAAACCATCATCGCGACCGCTCGGGTCGAAAAGCCCAAAGTCATGGTGATCGACTCGATCCAGACGATCTTCACCGAGCAACTGCAATCAGCACCGGGCGGCGTGTCTCAGGTTCGCGAGAGTGCGGCACTGCTGGTGCGCTACGCCAAGCAGAGCGGCACGGCGATTTTTCTCGTGGGTCATGTCACCAAGGAAGGCGCGCTCGCCGGTCCGCGAGTGCTGGAGCACATGGTCGATACGGTTTTGTATTTCGAGGGCGAGTCCGATGGCCGGTTGCGTTTGCTGCGCGCGGTGAAAAACCGTTTCGGCGCGGTCAACGAACTCGGCGTGTTCGGCATGACCGACAGAGGCCTGAAAGAAGTCTCCAACCCGTCAGCGATTTTTCTGACCCGTGCTCAGGAAGAAGTCCCGGGCAGTGTGGTGATGGCGACGTGGGAAGGCACGCGGCCGATGCTGGTGGAAGTCCAGGCGTTGGTCGATGACAGCCATTTGGCCAACCCGCGTCGAGTCACGTTGGGGCTGGATCAGAATCGGCTGGCGATGCTGCTGGCGGTGCTGCACCGTCACGGCGGCATTCCGACCCATGACCAGGACGTTTTTCTGAACGTGGTGGGCGGGGTGAAGGTGTTGGAAACCGCGTCCGACCTGGCGTTGATGGCCGCCGTGATGTCCAGTTTGCGTAACCGGCCGTTGCCGCATGACCTGTTGGTGTTTGGCGAGGTCGGGCTGTCGGGTGAAGTGCGTCCGGTGCCGAGCGGGCAGGAACGCTTGAAAGAGGCCGCCAAGCACGGCTTCAAACGCGCCATCGTACCCAAGGGCAACGCGCCGAAGGAAGCGCCGCCGGGGTTGCAGATCATCGCCGTGACCCGCCTGGAACAGGCGCTCGACGCACTATTCGAATAAACACCAACCCTGTGGGAGCGGGCTTGCTCGCGAAGGCGGCATGTCAGCTGGCGTGGATGTTGGCTGACATACCGCCTTCGCGAGCAAGCCCGCTCCCACATTGGATTAGTGCTGGTCTTCAGATTTCGATCAGGGCGCCCAATTCGCGCTCCAGTCCCTCTGGATCGCCCAGGTTAAGCTCGATCAACCGCCGCAAGCGCTCGATGGACTCCAGGCTGATGTGTTTGCAGACAAACCCGAGCTGACCACGGTCATCGTGGGTCAGCATCACATCCATCTTGATCGCGACGTCAGCCGTCAAATGAATATCGACGCAAAAGTGATGCTCGCGATTGCCTAGCCACGGCTCGGGCTTCTCGATCAGCAAGCCCTTGAGCGACAGGTCGATCAGTTTCACCGGCCAGATGTATTCCCCCTGGCTCAGTTCGGTTTTGGCATCGAATGCAATACGTTTGAAGCGGCGGCGATCGGCAGGGTGCTCGCTCATGGCCCAATCCTCATCAATGTTGGCTGACTATAGACCCGCATCAATAAAGCCTGCCAGCGAGGCAGGTGTCTAGACCAATGTCGGGGTATGGTCTTTGCCGTCAAGCGAGCTAAACTCGGGGTGGCTGTCTTTCTTGTCCACCCTGGCTGGAATAAAAAAATGAAAAATAATAATAGCCTGCTACGCCATCTACCCTGGCTGCTGCTGGCAATCGTAGGAGCGTGCGCCCTTGGCGTAGTGGCATTGCGTCGAGGCGAGGCGATCAACGCCTTGTGGATTGTGGTCGCAGCGGTGGCCATTTATCTGGTTGCCTACCGCTATTACAGTCTGTTCATCGCCAACAATGTGATGCAACTCGACCCGCGACGGGCCACCCCCGCCGTACTCAACAATGATGGTCTGGACTACGTCCCCACCAACAAACACATCCTGTTCGGTCACCACTTCGCGGCCATTGCTGGCGCGGGACCGCTGGTCGGTCCGGTATTGGCGGCGCAGATGGGTTACCTGCCCGGCACGCTGTGGCTGATTGCCGGTGTGGTATTGGCCGGCGCGGTTCAGGATTTCATGATCCTGTTCCTGTCGACTCGCCGTAATGGCCGCTCTCTGGGCGACATGGTCCGCGAAGAAATGGGCCGCATCCCTGGCACCATCGCGCTGTTTGGCTGCTTCCTGATCATGATCATCATCCTCGCCGTACTGGCGTTGATCGTCGTGAAGGCGTTGGCCGAGAGCCCGTGGGGCATTTTCACGGTGATGGCGACCATCCCGATTGCGATGTTCATGGGCATTTACATGCGCTACATCCGCCCGGGCCGTATCGGTGAAATTTCTATCATCGGCGTGCTGTTGCTGCTCGGTTCGATCTGGCTGGGCGGGCAGATTGCCGCTGATCCGGTCTGGGCCAAAGCCTTTACCTTCACCGGCATTCAGATCACCTGGATGCTGATCGGTTACGGATTTGTCGCAGCGGTGTTGCCGGTGTGGCTGATTCTGGCGCCGCGTGACTACCTGTCGACCTTCCTTAAAATCGGCACCATCATCGCCCTGGCCATCGGCATTCTGGTGACCATGCCCGAGCTGAAAATGCCGGCACTGACCCAGTTCATTGACGGTACTGGCCCGGTGTGGAAGGGCGGTCTGTTCCCGTTCCTGTTCATCACCATCGCCTGTGGCGCGGTCTCGGGTTTCCACGCGCTGATCTCCTCCGGCACCACGCCGAAACTGTTGGCTAACGAAAGCCATGCCCGTTACATCGGCTACGGCGGCATGCTGATGGAATCCTTCGTGGCGATCATGGCCATGGTTGCCGCTTCGGTGATCGAGCCGGGTGTGTACTTCGCCATGAACAGCCCGGCGGCAATCGTCGGCGGTGACGTGGTCACCGTGGCCCAAACCGTCAGCAGTTGGGGTTTTGCGATTACGCCGGACGCGCTGACTGCCGTGGCCAAGGACATTGGTGAAACCACCATCCTGGCCCGTGCCGGCGGTGCGCCGACCCTCGCGGTCGGTATCGCGCAGATCCTGCACAGCGTGTTGCCGGGTGAAAACACCATGGCGTTCTGGTATCACTTCGCGATTCTGTTCGAAGCGCTGTTCATTCTGACGGCGGTCGACGCAGGCACGCGGGCCGGGCGCTTCATGCTGCAAGACTTGCTCGGCTCCTTCGTTCCGGCGCTGAAACGCACGGAGTCCTGGACCGCCAACCTGATTGCAACGGCCGGCTGCGTGGCGATGTGGGGGTATTTGCTGTATCAGGGCGTGATCGATCCACTGGGCGGCATCAACACCTTGTGGCCGTTGTTCGGTATCTCCAACCAGATGCTGGCCGGTATCGCGCTGATGTTGGCGACCGTTGTGCTGATCAAAATGAAGCGCCAGCGCTACATCTGGGTCACCATGCTGCCCGCTGTCTGGCTGTTGATCTGCACCGTGACCGCAGGCTTCATCAAGCTGTTCGACGCCAACCCGGCGATCGGCTTCCTGTCGCTGGCGAAAAAATACAGCGATGCGCTGGCCAATGGTCAGATCCTCGCCCCGGCCAAGGACATCACGCAAATGCAGCACGTGATCTTCAACGCCTATACCAACGCAACGCTGACGGCGCTGTTCCTGTTCGTGGTCTTCAGTATTCTGTTCTACGCGCTCAAGGTCGGCATCGCCGCCTGGGGCACCAAGGACCGTACGGATAAAGAAGCGCCATTCCAGGCAGTTCCAGACGCGTAATCGAGGATTGCAAGCATGTTCAATGACCTGAGTCGCCTCGGTAAATACCTCGGTCAGGCCGCGCGCCTGATGGTCGGCATGCCCGACTACGACAACTACGTCGAGCATATGCAAACCAAACACCCGGACAAACCGGTGATGACCTACGAAATGTTCTTCCGGGAACGCCAGGAGGCTCGTTACGGTGGCAAGGGTGGGCCGAAGTGCTGTTGATCTGTCGGCACTGAGGTAGCGCATTACCCTGTGGGAGCGAGCTTGCTCGCGTTGGCGATCTGTCAGTCGACTCGTTTGTTGACTGACTCACCGCTTTCGCGAGCAAGCCCGCTCCCACATTTGTTATGTGGTGTTTTTTAATTTCGAGCACAAGGAGACTCCAGTTGTCCTCTCCAATCCCGGTCACCATCCTCAGCGGCTTTCTCGGCGCGGGCAAAACCACGCTGTTGCGCCACCTGCTTAAAGCCGAACACGGCCTGAAAATCGCCGTGATCGAGAACGAATTCAGTGACGCCGGCATCGACACTCAACTGTTGGGCGACGAGCCGGTGCAAGTGATGACGCTGTCCAACGGCTGCGTTTGCTGCACGATCCACACCGACCTGACCAAAGCGCTCTACCTGCTGCTCGAACGCCTGGACAGCGGTGAAATCGCCTTCGACCGCCTGGTGATCGAATGCACCGGCCTGGCCGACCCGGCGCCCGTCGCGCAAACCTTCTTCATCGACGAAGAACTGCGCGAGCGCTACATCCTCGACGGCATCATCACCTTGGTGGACGCGGCCCACGCCGACACGCACCTGACCCAAACCATCGCCCAGGCGCAAATCGGCTTTGCCGACCGCTTGCTGGTGAGCAAGCGTGATCTGGTGGATGAAGCGACGTTCAGCGCCTTGAGCGACCGCCTGACCCGCATCAACCGCCGCGCCCCGATACGCTTGGTCGACCACGGCAAGATCGACCTGGCCGAATTGCTGGATGTGCGCGGTTTCAACCTCAACGCCGACCTGGGGGGTGGCGTCAGCTTGCGCCCCGTGAGCAAGGCGCCGTCCATCGACCGCATCTCCAGCCTGGTATTGCGCACCGACAAACCGCTGGATATCGACAAGCTCAGCGAGTTCATGAATGAGCTGCTGGAAGAGCACGGCAAGCAATTGCTGCGCTACAAAGGTGTGTTGAGCATTGCTGGCGAGCCGCGGCGGATGGTGTTTCAAGGCGTGTTGAAGCTCTACGGTTTTGACTGGGACACGGAATGGGCAGAGGGCGAGGCGCGGGAAAGCGTAATCGTGTTTATTGCCGATGATTTGCCGGAGGAGAAAATTCGCGCGGGGTTTGCGCGGGTGGCGGCGGAGTAGACGCAAGTATCTTCATCGGTCTGGCGGTCCTCATCGCGAGCAAGCTCGCTCCCACAGTGGGTCTTCGGTGGTCACAAATGTTGTGTACAACCCAAACCCTGTGGGAGCGAGCTTGCTCGCGATAGCGATTTAACCGGCAATACGATTTTGGCCAACCAGAGCGCCAGGAACATTGGCTTGCCAGCGCTCGCAAAACCGATCAACCCCCCCCGTAATGTGCAGTCGAAAAAAAACCGGCCATCACTGACCGGTTTTTTTATCACTGCGATTTAGCGGTGCAATTAAGCGCCGTATACCGGCAGCTTTTTGCAAATGGCCTTGACCTTCTCACGAACGGCGTCGATCACCGCTTCGTTGTTCAGGTCCGCCAGGATGTCGCAGATCCAGCCGGCCAGCTCTTTGCACTCAGCCTCTTTGAAGCCGCGAGTGGTTACCGCCGGGGTGCCGAAGCGCAGGCCGGAGGTGACGAACGGGGAGCGTGGGTCGTTTGGCACGGAGTTCTTGTTTACGGTGATGAACGCCTTGCCCAACGCGGCGTCGGCATCTTTACCGGAGATTTCCTGCTTGATCAGCGACAGCAGGAACAGGTGGTTTTCAGTACCGCCCGAGACCACGTCGAAACCGCGCTCGATGAACACGCCGGCCATTGCCTTCGCGTTTTTCACCACTTGTTGCTGGTAAGTCTTGAACTCAGGCTGCCGCGCTTCCTTGAAGCAGATCGCCTTGGCGGCGATCACGTGTTCCAGCGGGCCACCCTGGGCGCCCGGGAAAACGGCGGAGTTCAGCTTCTTCTCGATGTCGGCGTTGGCGCGCGCCAGGATCAGGCCGCCACGTGGACCGCGCAGGGTCTTGTGCGTGGTGGTGGTCACGACGTCAGCGAATGGCACCGGGTTCGGGTAGACGCCAGCGGCGACCAGACCGGCCACGTGAGCCATATCGACGAACAGGTACGCGCCAACCTTGTCAGCGATTTCGCGAAAGCGCGGGAAGTCCAGAATCTGCGAGTAGGCAGAAAAACCGGCGACGATCATTTTCGGCTTGTGCTCAACCGCCAGACGCTCGACTTCGTCGTAGTCGATCAGACCGTTGGCGTCGATGCCGTACTGAACGGCGTTGTACAGCTTGCCGGAGGACGAAACGCTGGCACCGTGGGTCAGGTGACCGCCGTGGGCCAGGCTCATGCCCAGAATGGTGTCGCCCGCTTGCAGCAGGGCCAGGTAAACGGCGCTGTTGGCTTGGGAACCGGCGTGTGGCTGAACGTTGGCGTAATCGGCGCCGAACAGTTCTTTGGCACGGTCGATTGCAAGCTGCTCGACCACGTCGACGAACTCGCAACCGCCGTAGTAGCGCTTGCCCGGGTAGCCTTCGGCGTACTTGTTGGTCAGGACCGAGCCTTGAGCTTCCATCACCGCTGGGCTGGTGTAGTTTTCCGAAGCGATCAGCTCGATGTGTTCTTCCTGGCGCTGAGCTTCTTGCTCCATGGCGGCAAAGAGATCGGCGTCGTACTTGGCAATAGTCAGATCACGGCTGAACATGGCGGTCCTCAAGGATCGGGGCAGAAAAGGGGGGCATTCTAACCCAACGGGTTTTAGATGGCATATGAAAGGACATCATGTCGCAGACAAGTGGGCTTCATGTCGGGATTAGCGGTGATCTTGCTCCTGTGGCGAGCCCCCCTCGCCACAGTGATTGCACTCAGTCGAACACGAACAACGCATCATTGCTGAACTGCGCCTCGAATCGGCTCGCCGGCATCGGCCGCCCGAACAGATACCCCTGAACCTCGTCACACCCGTGCTCGCGCAGGAAGTCGAGTTGCTCATGGGTTTCCACGCCCTCGGCGATCACCGCCAGGTTCAGGCTGTGGGCCATGGCGATGATTGCCCGGGCAATCTGCGCATCCTGTTCGCCCGACGGCAGGCCATCGACGAAGGTGCGGTCGATTTTCAGCACGTCGATCGGGAACTGCTTGAGGTAGTTGAGCGATGAATAACCGGTGCCGAAGTCGTCGACCGCAATGCTCAGGCCGAGGTTTTTCAGCCCGGCGAGAATCTGCATCGCCTCGCTGACTTCGCGCATCAGGATACTTTCGGTCAGTTCCAGCTCCAGGCACGCCGGTGGCAGACCGGTCTCCTTGAGAATGTTCGCGATCCGCGTGCCGAGCTGGCCATCGGAGAACTGCCGCGCCGAGATGTTCACCGAAACCTTTGGCACCCGGACCTTGGCCTGATGCCAGGTCTTAAGCTGACGACAGGCTTCGCTGATCACCCAGTCGCCGACATCCACCACCAGGCCGAGCTCTTCGAGCACCGGTATGAAATCCCCCGGCGGCACCAGCCCGCGACGCGGGTGACGCCAGCGCAGTAAGGCTTCGGCGCCGGTCAGGCGCTTGCCGTCGCCGCTGAACTGCGGCTGGTAATACAGCACAAATTCGTCTTGCTCCAGGGCATGGCGCAAGTCGCTTTCCAGCTCCAGGCGCTCCAGCGCGCTGGCGTTCATGTCGGCCTGATAGAACTGGAAGTTGTTTTTGCCGCGCTCCTTGGCGTGGTACATGGCGGTGTCGGCGTTCTTCATCAACTGGCTGAGTTCGTTGCCGTCCTGCGGGCTCAGCGCGATGCCGATACTGGCCGTGACAAAGAACTCGCGACCCTCCAGCACAAACGGCTTGACCAGGCTGGCGAGGATCTGTTCCGCGACATGAATCGCCCGGTTCAGCGCGATTTCCCGGCTGACCTTCGGTTGCAGCAGCAAGGTGAACTCATCGCCGCCCATGCGCGCCACGGTGTCGTCGTCATCGACGCAGCCAAGCAGGCGCGTGGCCATTTCCTTGAGCATGCGGTCGCCGGCGGCGTGGCCCAGGGAGTCGTTGATCGGTTTGAAACGGTCGAGGTCGAGGAACATCAGCACCACCCACGACTTCTGCCGTTCCGCCGATTGCAGCGCGGTGTGCAGACGGTCCTGGAACAGCGTGCGGTTCGGCAGGTGCGTCAGGGCGTCGTAATAGGCGAGGCGGTGAATCCGCTGTTCGCTGGCCTTGCGCTCACTGATGTCGCTGAAGAAACACACGTAACTGGCCAGGTCGCCTTCGTCGTCGAGCACCGCCGTGATGCCGACCCACGCCGGGTAATGCTCGCCATTACGCCGCCTGAGCCAGACTTCCCCTTCCCAGGTGTTGTTCTGGTGCAGTTGCTTGAGCACATAACGCAGGTGCGCTTCCTGTTGCTCATCGACGGTCAGCATGTTCGGCAACTGGTCGAGCACTTGCTCGACGGCATAACCGCTGACGCGGCTGAAGGCTTCGTTGGCCTGGACGATGTAGCCGGCCGGGTCGGTAATAAGGATGGCCGAGGTCGAGTGTTCGAATACCGTGGCGGCCATGCGCAGGTCTTTCTCCGCACGGCGTTGCTGGCTGATGTCGCGACCCACGCCCAGCACGCCTTCGAAAGCGTCGTGTTCGTCCCAGACCAGCACCAGCCGCAGCTCGATCGGGATCTTGCGCCCGTCGGCCCGCAGGCAATCGAACAGGAACAGCTGTGTTTGCACCTGATTGCGCAACAATTCCAGTTGTTCGGGTTTATCCAGCGCTTTGCTGACCCGATCCATCAGGCTGTAGATGCCGGTCAGTTGTTGCGGGTTGGCAATGATCGATTGCCAGCCGTTCTCGAAGATCCAGTCCGAGTCATACCCCAGCACGGCCTGCACCGAAGGGCTCACGTAATTGAGCGACATCTTGCTGTCGGTGGAGAAAATCACGTCGCTGATGCTTTCGGCGAGCATGCGGTAACGCTGCTCGCTGTCGCGCAACGACTCGCTCGCTTCGATCTGATCGGTGATGTCCTTGGCCACCCCGATGATCCGCGTGACCTGATCGTCCTTGTCCCGCGCCAGCGCCTGTTCGCGAATCTCGAAACGCCGCCATTTGCCATCACGATGACGGAAACGCAATTGGCATTGCAGCAATTGCCGATAACCGGCCTGGCGCTGGCCCTGGCGCGAACGGTGATAAAAATCGGCGTCTTCGGGGTGCAGCAGGATTTCCCAGAAATATTCACCCATCTGGTGCAGCTCGGTGCGGTTGTAGCCGAGCGTCTGGCCGAGATGGTGGTTGCTGAAAATCATCCGCTGGCTGATCACGTCCTGCACGTACAGGTGATCGGGCACGGTGCGCACCACGTCGGACCAGAACCCTTCACGTTCCAGCAGCGACAGCTCGATCAGTTTGCGGCTGGTGATGTCGCTGATGCTCAGGATCACCGCTTTATAGTCGTTCTGATCCTCCGGCAGGCGCAGCACCAGCCACAAATGCTGGTCGCGGCCATTGGCGTCCGGCAGTTTGATTTCCAGCTCAAGCTGTTTCTGTTGATTGAGCACGGCGGCGAGCACCTGGGTGCCGATGGCGCTGCCGTCCAATGGGCAGCCATTGATCAGCAACTGCCAGGCCTGGTCGCAGGAATTGACGTTGAGCAATTGCAGCGCGACCTGGTTGACTTCGGTGATGCGCAATTCCTGCAACAGATGCAGGCGTTGTTGCGGCGTGTCGAGCCAAATCTTCAGTTGTTCGCTGTCATGCAACTGCGCCTTGTCGAACGCGCTTTTCAGGCCAGACATGTCGAGCACGCACAGCGCGACGCCAGTGCCGTCGAAAATATCCTGATAACGGCGGCGCCCCTCATGCAACTGGCGCTGACGGCGGCGCATGTTCAGCAGCGCGATGAACGGCAACATGGAGAAGGCCAGGCCCAACAGGCATTTGCCGATGAATGCCGGTAGCAATTGTTCGATCACGCGCTGGCGGTCAAACAGGCCGCGCATTTGCCAGTCGCTGCTGCTGAGCGGCACCGTCAGCACGCTGTTGGCCATGTCGTCCGGCGTCAGCACCGAAAGCGAGGCGGAGGGCAGAGAGTCATCGCGGCTGATGATCTGGTGATTGAGGCGATTTTCCACCAGCCACAGCGGGCGGATACCGGTTTCATTTTGTTTGGTCAGCACCGAGAAAAACGTTGGCGCCAGGCGCAAGGCCCAGTAACCACGCGAGCTGCCGCTGGCTTGGTGCAACAGCAAATGCACCACCGAGCCGTCATCGGCATTGCTGAAATAGTGAGCCTGGGCGCGGCTGCGGCGCACCAGTTCGCTCAGGTAATCGGCGTCGGTGCTGTCATCGGCGCTGTCGCTGAGGATTTTGCCGGACGGGCTGAGTAACGCCAGGCTGCGCAGCTCCGGCAACGACTGTTGCAGCTTGCGCAGCAACGCCTGTTGTTCGTCGGCGGTTTGCGGTTGTTCGACGATCGGTAGCAGGTTGAGCGCGATCTGCGCATTGAGCGCCATGTTCAGGCTGACTTGGGCCGCCAGGTCGGCGGTGTAGTCGATGGTGTGCTGGCGCTGGTTTTTCTGGGTTTCGCTCAACTGATCGAGCAACTGCCAGAACAGCAATGCGAGCAGCAACAGCACCAGGGTCGCCAGTGCGCCTTTCAAGGTTCCGCGCAGGGGCGTCCCGGCCGCAGGGAGGGGTGCGCTCACAGAAGATGGCGGAGAGACATTAGACACACTGTAATCCTGCGGTTTGGCTGGACTGGCGCGACGTGCACTATAAGCCGGACGCCCGGAGGGCGGCTAGCATGCCTTGAGTTGTGGCGAAGTGCCAGCCCCTGTCGGCTGGACTGCCATCTGTCATTCAGGTAGCTTTGCCGGTTACGCGGGAGCGTTCCAGCTCCTAGAATCAGACTTTTTCAGCGCGCACGTATTGATCGCCATCAAGCGGACGACGCGCACAGTCTGGCCGGGCTTCGCCTGCGCTCCAATCATTCATCTGTCACTGACCCAAGGTTCTCCATGGCTCAATACGTCTTCACCATGCATCGGCTGGGCAAAGTTGTTCCGCCGAAGCGGGAAATCCTGAAAAACATTTCGCTGTCGTTCTTCCCCGGCGCCAAGATCGGCGTGCTCGGCCTCAACGGTTCGGCACAGTTGATCGACCAGCCGCATTTCGAACCCCTCCAGCGCTTCCTGACCCATGACACCGATTTGCGTAAACGCTACCAACTGGCCGAGCGACT